>NZ_CP082966.1:0-300000 GCF_019968605.1 Polaribacter litorisediminis | reverse complement strand
ATTCTTGCTGCTACAGAAAAGACAGAAAACTCTATTTATGACATCAACTTTAACCAACCTATAGCCATTATTATGGGTTCGGAACACCGAGGTATAAATCCATCGATCTTAAAAATGGTAGATTATAAGGCAAAATTACCATTATTGGGTGAAATAGCCTCTTTAAATGTGTCTGTAGCCTGTGGTGTGTTTTTATATGAAAATGTAAGACAGCGATTCGTGGTTAGTGGATAGCGAATAGTAATTAGGGATTGGTAAAAAATTTATTCTACTTCATTAGTTGGTTTATCTTCTGCTAATTCATCTAATTTTGGTGGTGAAAAATTACCATGTTCATCAAACAGTAAATCAAATTCTGACGCTGTAAACTGATGCTCTTCTTTTACCATTCCTATATTTCTATACATAACTGCAAAGAATAGACCTACCAAAAACCCAGATAAATGTCCTTCCCAAGACATGCCATCTTTGATTGGTAAAACATACCAAATCATACTTCCGTATAAAAAAATTACCATTAAAGACAAAGCAACTAATCTAAAATGTTTTCTAACAATACCACTAAAAAAAACAAAACTAAAAAGTAAGTAGACAATTCCGCTTGCCCCAATATGATACGATTCTCTGGCAATCGTCCAAGTACATAAACCTGCAAGAAAACCACCTAATAACAATACTTTGTAGGCAACCTCCTTATAAAAATAAAAAAGACTTGTTAAAAGGACAAATAACGGAATAGAATTGCTAAAAAGGTGACTTGCATTGCTATGAATAAAATGCATAAAAAATACACCCCTAATTCCTTCTAAACTTCTAGGGAAAACCCCAAATTTATTAAAATTAAAGTTGAATTGAATTTCTATCCAATATAGCAACCAAATACCAACAACATAAAGTATAGGAACCAAAAACAAAGAAGTATTTATTTTTGGAGTTTGATGTTCATCCATAAAACCAAAATTAACAAAAATAACACCGAAATAAAATTTTACAAATTCTGTCAGAAATCTTTGCTATTTTTACGGAATGAATGAACCTTTGGCAGAAAGAATTAGACCTAAAACCCTTGAAGATTATATAAGTCAACAACATTTGGTGGGTAAAAATGGTGTATTAACAAAACTAATACAACAAGGAATTATACCTTCTCTCATTTTATGGGGTCCTCCGGGTATTGGCAAAACCACGTTGGCTAACATAATTGCCACAGCATCTAAAAGACCATTTTATACATTAAGCGCCATAAGTTCTGGGGTAAAAGATGTTAGAGAGGTTATAGAGAAAGCCAAAAAAAGTGGTGGTTTATTCACTGCAAAAAATCCTATTTTATTTATTGATGAGATTCACAGATTTAGCAAATCACAACAAGATTCTCTATTAGGTGCTGTAGAAAAAGGTTGGGTTACTTTAATTGGTGCCACCACAGAAAACCCCAGTTTTGAAGTAATACCCGCCCTACTCTCTCGTTGTCAAGTGTATATTTTAAATTCTTTTGATAAAAACGATTTGATTGCTCTTTTGCACAGAGCAATGCAAAAAGATGCATTTTTATCCACCAAAAAAATCACCTTAAAAGAAACAGACGCTTTATTGCAAGTTTCTAGTGGTGATGCTAGAAAACTCTTAAATATTTTTGAATTATTAGTTTCTTCTGAAGATGAAATTACCATTACAAACGAATTAGTTCTTGAAAAAATTCAAAAAAATACGGTTCGATATGATAAAACAGGTGAACAACATTACGATATTATTTCTGCTTTTATAAAATCTATTAGAGGTAGTGATCCCAATGGTGCAGTTTATTGGTTAGCGAGAATGATTGAAGGTGGCGAAGATGTTAAATTTATTGCTAGAAGGTTGCTCATTGCTGCTTCTGAAGATATTGGAAACGCAAATCCCACTGCCTTAATATTGGCAAACAACACGTTTCAAGCTGTTTCTGTTATTGGAAATCCAGAATCTAGAATTATTTTAAGTCAATGTGCAGTTTATTTAGCAAATTCTCCTAAAAGTAATGCTTCTTATATCGCCATAAAAGATGCACAAAATCTTGTGCGCCAAACAGGAGATTTATCCATTCCATTGCATTTAAGAAATGCGCCTACTAAATTAATGAAAGATTTGGATTACGGTAAAAATTATAAATATTCTCATGATTACCAAAACAGTTTTACAACTCAAGAATTTTTACCAGATGAAATAGCTGGAACAAAACTATATGACCCAGGAAATAATGCTAGAGAAAATCAATTTAAAGAAATTTTAAAAAAAAGATGGAAAAATAAATATGATTATTAGAATTTTACTTGAAATTCTTTCTTAATCAACGTAGAACCTTCGTAATATTCTGCCAAGAAGTGATCTTCGTTTTTATAAAAAATTCCATTTTTATCTCTGATAATAAAAAAATCTTTTTTGCTGGTCCTTAAAATAACAAAAACAACTTCTGGTTTTTTATTGATGAGTTGAAATCCGTTTTCGATAGATTGCGCATACAAAATAGCACCAAAAGTAGACTTTATACTCTCTTTATTAACTTCTTGTTTTTTTATAACAGGAATAGAGATAGTTTTTGGAATCGTACTTAAAGGGACTGCTAATGTATCTGTCTTAATTTCGTAGGTACTCTCACCATCGTTATTTTTATTTACGACTTTAGAAGAATTATAACTAAATTCAAAATCAGTCATCGCATCAAAAGCATTTCTGATAGCCTCTTGATATCCTTTTTTATACTCTTTGGATTTACTTATACCCGCCTCAGAGGTATACAATATTTTACCGAAACAATCTTTTATTTCAATTGAACTTTTTATACGAAACATAGAAGAATTGTCTTTTACAGACGCAAATAAAGCCAAACACTTATTTTCTTCTAGAGGAATGGGGAATTTATTGTTACTTAAAAAAACTTTAAATCCTTTTTTCTCAAATAAAAATTTCATCAACGAACTTGTTTGATATTCGTCAGTGCTCTTTAAAAAATCAAACTGATTTGGCACTATAATATATTGATATTTCTCTACATTAATTTTTTGACCAAACGCAGAAACACAGCTTAAAAGAACTAGAAAAAAGACTATTTTTTTTATCATTTTAGTTTAGAATTGCATTAATACCTACTTGTAAAGATATGTTATTTGCTGAAGACAGATTTCTATATGCTAAAAGATTATCTATCATACCATGGAAATTGATACGTCTATATCTTATGGAAATACCTGCACCCATATTAGCTTGATTTATCTTATCAAGTGTATACGTTATTTTTGCGTTTACTTTATTAGAAAATGCTTTTTCATAAAACGCTGTAAGCGCTAATTGCGGCCTTAAGGGTCTAAATACGGTATATAATTGAATACCCATTGCCTCGGTATAAAAATCTTTGTCAAAAAATGTATTAATTCGTCTCGTCGTTTTGTCACCAAAACTGTATTTTAAAGCAGCATTCATTTTTATAGGTGTATAAGATTGATAAGAGTTATCGTTTACCGCAGTTACCAATTCTCTTTTAAATTGCGCTTCCAAATTATCAATATAATTGATACCACCATTTCCATTAAACTGAAAATCGATACCTTCAGTCGTAAAATTTCCTTTTGCGGTAACATTTATTATATTTTTAGTATGATTGATAAAACCAATGTCTAAGATACTGCCAGAAAACTGCAGATTATCATTTATATGATATGTGAGCCCGACATCAAAACCGACCCCTAAATTACCCTGAAAAAACTTACTTTGGAGATTATTTGCAAAACTTTCTACGGAATCAGAATCTCTATCAATTCCAGAAGTATTAGATTTAAGATCAACATCGCTAAAAATATGTTTATAATTATTATGAACACCCGCTACAGTGACGAAACTTCCTGTATTATTATTGGAACTCGCATGCATGTTAGAAGAATAAAGCTTGAACCTAGCTCCGAGTGTTAACTTATTCGTAAATTTATGAGAAACGCCAAAATGAAGCACTTCCATAATATCCATTTTGTATGAAATCTGTGAAAAATTAAAATTCCTATTCAGATACGCTGAATTACCTTCATTTAATAACGTAAAAACATCTTTAGGATAATAACCAAACGCATCTAATTCTGTATACAATCCAAAACTTAAATAAGTTCTATAATCTACTCTAAAACCTGCACTTAAGAGCTCTATTTGCAGATTCAGTTTTCCAAAATCTTGGGTTGTTAATTCCTTTAAAACATTGCTTATTTTATCATTTATATCAATGCCATCATCAGCAAAAATATCTGACAACACAAATCCTGAAGATCCAATTTCTAAAGAAAACCCTGATAATAGTGGTACCCCAAAATGAATGTTATAATTTGTTTCGGAGCCTGGATTGAGTAGTAGGGTTTGCGGCAACTCTGCAAAATTATACAACACTTGTTTATTTTGAGCGTTAAAAGATAGAAACCAAAATATAGCGAGTAGGAAATAAACTTGTTTCATGCTATAATTTTGATTCTAAATAAATATCCAACGAAGATTTTAATTCAATGGCTTCATCTAGATCATTTGAATTCAGTTCATTTTCATCATCCTCGAGTGCAACCGTATAATTAATGTATCTTGTTTCTAAAATTTCTGGATTTTGTTCAACATCAATAGTTAAAAAATAATCAAACGTTTTGTTGGCCTGAATTTTTAAAATTTCGGTTTCTAAAACTACCTCATTCGCTATATTTAGAAAAGTAATCTCTAATGTTAAACTATACTTAGAGTCATTTTTTAGAGCTGCTGTCAAATCGAGTTGAGTTAAAATATCTTTTAATCCATCGGTTTGATAATTTTTAAATTCTATTTGGTCAGAAATGCTAGAGATTGAGGTAGTGCCTGTACTGTTTGGAAAATCGCTGCGAGCGACTTTAAAATGAATTAAGGAGACAGTAAATTTAGATGTATAAACGTAATCTTCTAGTTGATTAAAATTTAAATTATCTGAGCATGCGGCAAGTAGAGAAAAGCCTATTAAAAAGCTTATAATTTTTAGGGGTTTCATAAGTACTAAATAGTTACAAAATAACGCTTTATCTTTTTATAGATAGTGCTTTATTTCTGAAAGAGATGTTATTGAATTAAAATTAACATTTTTTACTTTTTCTTTTTCAAAATTTGCATGAAGTGCTTTCATTCCAACGCTTAAAGCACCTTCAATATCTGCTTCAATACTATCTCCAATCATTATGGAGCTCGTATTTTCTGCATTGGCTTTTTCAAGAGCAAAATTGAAAACTTTTGGATTGGGCTTTTTAACGCCTACTGATTCAGAAGTAACAATGGTGCAAAAATAGTCTAAAATTTTTGAAGATTGCATCTTCTTTGTTTGAATTTCTTCAAAACCATTGGTAATAATATGCAACTCATATTTATCTTTTAAATACTCTAATATTTCAAAAGCACCTTCAAATAAATGATTATAATCTGGTAAACATTCAATATAATCAATCGCCAAAACATCTATTAGATCATCTTCAATACTATAATTTACAGCATCAAAAGCAGTTTTTAACCTTTGATATCTCAACTCGGTTTTAGTTATTTTTTCTTCCCGGTATAACTTCCAAAACTGGATATTTAAAGGTTTGTAAACTTTTAAAAAGTCTCCTAAATCAGTTTTAATTTCATGTTTTAAAAATATTTTATTAAAGGTTAAATCAGAATTTTTTTCAAAATCCCACAAAGTATGATCTAAGTCAAAAAATACATGTTTTATCTCTGTCATTTAAGGTATATTTGATTGTTTATTTTAAGCGAGTAATATGCAACTATTTTCTTTTTTAAAAAAAGAGTTTGTTAAAAATGTATTCACATTAATTACAGGTTCTGCTTTAAGCCAAGTAGTTATTTATGCTTCTATTTTAATACTTACACGATTATTTTCTCCAGAATTTTTTGGCATTTATATGCTGTTTTCTTCAGCTACTTTAGTACTTAAACCAATAGCAACTTTGCAATATGAATTTGCAATTGTTTTACCAAAAAAAGATGCTGATGCCATTAACTTACTCATTTTTTCGGTTTTCGTTTTGTGCTTTTATTGTTTTCTGTTGTTGGTAATTATCTTCTATTTTAAAGAAGTTATCTATAATTTCTTTCATATCAAAGAGCTCTCTAATTTTATATATTTATTACCTATAAGCGTCTTTCTATTCGGAGGAGTTTCAATTTTAGAGTATTGGAATAATAGAAAAAACAAGTTTAAAAATATTAGCAAAGGCTTATTTGTTAAATCGTCTATCATGAGCTCGTCTCAAATTGCCATTGGCTTTAGTTCTTTCAATTCTTTAGGGTTAATTCCTGGTATGCTTTTAGGAAACTTAGCGCAGGTAATCTTTTTAATAAAAACTTCTTTTCAATCTATAGCTGCTTTGGCATCAGAAATCTCTCTTAAAAAAATGCTCATTTTAGCCAAAAAATATAAAGATATTCCTGTTTTTAATACCCTTATTAATGTAACAAATAACCTTTCTAATGAATTACCCATCCTTTTAATTACTAAATATTTTGGCTTGGCCAATTCCGGAATTTACGGTCTTGCTATAAAATTTACAAGAGCTCCTGTTGGCATTATTCAGAATTCTGTAGGACAAGTATTTTTTAATAAGGCTAGTAAAATTTATAACGATGATGGCAACTTACATACTTTAGTGGTACAAACTGCAAAACATTTACTAGGAATTGGTATCCTTATTTTTATTCCATTAGTTGTAATTTCTTTTTATTTAGACATGCTATTTGGTGAAAATTGGACAAATGTTGGTTTTTATGCAAGAATTTTAATTCCTTGGTTGTTTTTTGCTTTTTTAAGCAACCCGATTAGCTCTTTAATTATGATTTTAAATAAACAAAAAACCATGGTTGTCTATGATGCGTTTTTATTAATTTTTAGATTTCTTGCACTATTTATTGGGTACTATTTTTATAAAAATATCGTAATTTCATTACTGCTTTTTTCTGGAGTTGGCATGTTATTTAATATCCTTATTTTTATCTATCTTTTTAAAACATCTAAAGAAAATAAAATTGCATATCGCTAAAATGAATATTTCTTTACAACATAACAAAGGTTTTCATTGGTTTAAAAGTGATGCTCTTTTTTTTAAAGGATATTTTTATATTGATGATCATTTTTATGAAAAAGAAAATGCTTTAAACCACCTATCAACCATCAAAAAAAGTAAAGATTTTAAAAAGCTTTTAAGTAGCATTAATGGTGTTTTTACCATTATTATTTCTCTAGAAGATAAGTTTTATATTGCATCAGATATTACGAGATCTTTCCCTATTTTTTATACTTTTCAAAATAAAAAATTACATGTAAGTGATGCTATTATTGATTTAAAAAATAAATTCAAAATCAATGATTTTGATTCTCTTTCAGAAATTGAATTTAAATCTTCACATCATACACATGGTAAAAAAACATTGTTAAAAAATGTGTTTCAAGTGCAAGCTGGGAGCTATTTAATTGTAAAAAATAACACTGTTATAGAAAATGAATTTTTCTTTTCTTATGCCATTCAAAAAGAAAGTTCAGACTCTTATTCCCTATTAAAAAATAAGGTAGTTATTGCTTTTGAAAACTCATTTAAACGACTTATAAATTCCTTAGAGAATAGAACTGCTGTCGTGCCTTTAAGTGGTGGTTATGATTCAAGATTAATTGCTGTTATGCTTAAAAAGCATAACTATAAGAATGTTGTTTGTTATACCTATGGTCATAAAAACAGCTTTGAAATTGAAAACTCAAAGAAAACTGCCCAAGCACTAGGTTTTAAATGGTTTTTTATTGAATATACACCTTTATTAATTGAGGGATATCTAAAAACAGATGAATTTAAAAAGTATGCGCATTTTGCCGGAAAATTATCTTCGATGCCCTATTTGCAAGAATATTTTGCCGTTAAATATTTATCTGAAGCGAACTTAATTTCTAAAGATGCCATTTTTATCCCGGGCTTCGCAGGCGATTTATTAGGAGGTAGTCAATTTTTAAAAGTGATTCCAGAAAACTTAAAGACGGATGAAATTGTAAATTTGATTGTTGCCACAAAATTTTCACATCATACGTTATCGACTGTCCAAAAGAAAAGAATTGCTAAGGAAGTGCTGATCAACTTAAAAAAACTTGATGCTAATTACTCAAATAAAATAGCATCTTCTGTTTTTGAAAACTACGATTTAACTGAAAAAATTGCAAAATATATCTTTAATTCAGCTAATTTTTATACTTTTTTTGGATATGAGCATCGATTTCCTTTTTGGGATACAGCGTTGTTAACCTTTTTTAAAGCAGTTCCTGTAAAATATAAAATCATGAAAACACTATTTGATGAAGTTTTGATTGATGAATATTTTAAACCTTACCAAGTTTCTTTTGGAAAAGAAATTCAAGCCACTGAAAAAGGAATTCAATCACAAAAAATAAAAGATTCTATAAAATCTTTTTTACCAACTTTTATAAAACAAAGAATTTTAGAAAAAAGTGATTGGAATAATTACAAAGCAATTACCCAGCAAATGCTTGATGAATTGCGTTTAAAAAAGCTTCCCTTTCAAAGAAAATCTAAGGATTATAATGAAATTATTGCACAATGGTATGTGTATTTCTCTAAAAACAAACTTTAACGCTTTAACAATTTTACTAAAAAAGGTAAATTATTGTATGTAATCTGTTGATAGTTTTGAGTTTGAGCGCCAAAACTTAAAAAATAATTAGCGATAGATTTCATAGAGGAGCCACCAAAATTAAATACATGATAATTTTTCTGAAACTTAAAAATAGCACGATCAATTAAGAATGTATTTTCACCATTTTTTCTGTGATTAAAATCGGTAGATGAAACTAAAATAGTAACTACACTTTTATGTTTTAAAAAAAAACCAGAAGCCACCAATTTATTTTCTTTGTTGTACACTGAAAGCACCTCTCCTACTCCTTTTTCAACACAAATTTGCATCAAATTTCTTAAAATATCATAATCCTTATTCACAATATTGGGAGTTCTTAAACCAACATTCTCTTTAAATAATGAAATTAATTTTTCAGCATTATCATTCCATTTCTCAATTAAAAATGCATTTTCAGCTTTTCGTAGGTCTTTTCTTCTATCTTTTCTAAATCCTTTAAAAACTGTTTCGTAGCCTTCTTTCATTGATAGACTTTGCATTTGTTTAGCGACCAAAAAATGAATTGACTCTTGTGCACTATAATCCGTATTTAATCTTGTTTCAACAGCTTTAAAATTATCAAAAAGCACGTTGAAAAAAGCATTTATATCAACAGTTTCATCCGAAGAAAAAACCCCTAATTCTAGCAACCAAAAAGGAGGATACACGTATTTTATTCCAAATTTTTTACGCCAAGGAATTGGCATAACGGCTTTATAATCCCCTAAAACTAAAACGTCCCAATGATCTGCAACGATATCTAAATACCAAGAAAAAGCAAATATTCTGCTTTGTACGGCTTTATCGATACAAGAATTATATTTTTTTTCCTCTAAATCGTTCCGTTTAATATATTGAATCATTTTAAGAAGTCGCAATTTTTAACATCGATTCATACAAACGTTTCCAACCTTTCCAGCGCAAATAATCGCTTAAACTTTCGTTATGAAACAATGTGATAAAAGTTCCGTTGACAGCTTTTACCTCATTTTTTAAATCTCTTATTCTACCTAAAGATTGTTTCGGAGTTAACTGCATATAATCATTTAAAGTAGTGTCCATTAAGGCAAAAGGAAATATTTTTAAAGGTGTTTGAATTTCGAAATCTAAATCATAAAAATAAAAAGGCGTACAAGTGCTTGCCCTAAAACCAACATTGCTTGCATAGCCCATAGAGTAATCTTCCTCTATTTCTAAATCTATTAAATTTTGATAGGTATCAGGTAAACTAAACCTTAAGTAATGTTGTCTAGATCGTTGCACAGGCATATTTGTAATACTTTCTAAACGTTCTTTTTCTTTCTTTAGAAGTAGTGCATTTTTCATTGAAAAATAAGAAGGGTGTAACCCAACTCGAGCATAATCTACCATTTCTTTAATCAGCAATCGATATTTTCTTTTGGAAGCAGAAACATTGGTATCAAAACTAGTATAATCTCCTATTAAAAAGAAAAAAATCGTTTTAACATCATGTTCTTTTTTAAGTCTTAAAATTTTCTGAAAAGTATCAAAAGGATCGTTTTTAATATTTAAAGTTACTGCTAAACGATTCCAAATTTCAATGATTTTAAAACGAATTAGGTCATTAAAAAATCCGCCAAGCGTTCTAATTAAACTTTTGTATTTATAGGCAAAAGCATTATCTATATCTATGGTAGAAATATAATTATAAGATCTTGTTTTATAATCGTAGTCTGGAAACTTCTCTTTTATTAGTTTTAAAAATTTATAAGCCCAAATATCTACAACCGGTTTTTCTAAAAACCCTTTTCTAAACGCCAAACTTTGTTCTGCTGTATATCTACCATGAGCATCTTTTACATGCGGTAAATATTCTTCATACCGTGTAATTAAGTAAAAACTTGCTGCAAAAATATCAAAAGGAATTGCCGATTTTAGATTGGTTGCAAAAAAGCAGGGAACTTCTTCCCATTTATTTAATGTAATTTCTAAATCATTTAGGCCTTGCTCAAATAATAAATCGTGACTTTTAATAAAAAACTCACCGCCTAAAGCTGTTTTTGTATAAGACACTTTAGGGCCATTATGCGCAACAAACTCCTCTATTTTCGATGTAAAACTTACAGGAATTAACAAAGTTCTCGTAAGTATATGTTTAAATATATACCGAACTCTTGGTGTAATTTTAGGCGTATAAACTAAGATCATTTTTCTGTTATCGCAATTTTTCTATTTAATTTTAAAGAGCGGCATGAAGTGCATTATATGTTGACAATTATAAAACAACAATTATAGGATACCTTCATCCGCAAAGCTAAAGTAAGACTTTTGAGTTACTATTAAATGATCTAACAATTTAATATCTAAAGTTACGCCTGCCTGTTTTATTTTTTGTGTAATTTGTTTATCCGCATTACTTGGTTCTAATTTTCCTGAAGGATGATTATGACAAACTATAACCCCAACAGAAGTTAACTCTAAAGCCCTCTTAAACAACAACCTAACATCAACAATAGTAGCTGTTAACCCTCCTTTACTAATTTGTGTTTTGGCTAAGACTTTGTTAGAATTATTTAAAAAAAGCACCCAAAATTCTTCATGTTCAATATCGCCAATAATGGGTTGCATCAAATGAAACACATTTTTACTACTGGTTATCTTTGGTTTTTCTAGCGCAATTTCTAATTGCCTTCTTTTGCCTAGTTCTAATGCCGTAATAATACCAATCGCTTTTGCTTCTCCGATGCCTTTAAATTCAATTAATTTTTCTATTGATAATTTTGCCAGACTATTAATATTGCCTTCTACAGATTTTAAAATTCTTTTAGATAAACCCACGGCACTTTCTTCTCTATTGCCAGAACCAATAAGAATGGCTATCAATTCTGCATCAGATAATGCTTGTTTTCCTTTTGCTACGAGTTTTTCTCTAGGTCTATCATCTAAAGCCCAAGATTTAATAGTCAATTTTTCCATAAATCAATTTTTATAAAAGTACAAAAATCAGTCAAAAAGATTGAAAAAACAGTTTTATTTATTTTACTTCAGTAAGTCTTTATATCTTTGTTCCTTATTTCTATTCTAAAATATGAAAATTATAATTGCTGGCGCAGGAGATGTCGGTTTTCATTTGGCAAAACTACTTTCTTACGAATCTCAAGACACTTATATTATTGACTTTGATGGTCAAAAATTAGAATACCTTAATAATCACTTAGATGTAATTACTAAAAAAGGTGATGCAACTTCCATAAAATTATTAAAAGAAATAGGAATTAGTTCTGCAGACTTATTAATAGCAGTTACAGACAGCCAGAACACTAATTTTACAATTTCTGTTATTGGTAAGGCTTTAGGAGCAAAAAAAACCATCGCTAGAATAGACAATCCTGAATTTTTAAACGACTGCGAAGTAGATTTTAAAAAATTTGGAGTCGATTTTATGATTTCTCCTCAAGAATTAGCAGCCAATGAAATAAAAATGCTATTAAATCAATCTTCATTTAACGATACTGTAGCATTTGAAAGTGGCTTATTTAATGTGATGGGAACCACACTTACATTCAAATCACCTTTGGTGGATTTAACAGTAAAAGAAGCCAAAAAGAAATTCCCGAATATAGATTATACAACGATTGCAATTAAAAGAGAAAATATTTCTCAAACAATTATTCCTAGGGGTAATACCACCTATAAATTAGATGATCAAGTTTATTTTTCCGTACCCAAATATAGTATGAAAGACTTGTATCCGATTATCGGAAAAGAGCAATTTAATATTAAAAATGTGATGATTCTTGGCGGAAGTAGTGTTGGGCAAAAAACGGCAAGACACCTTTGCGAAGACAACTTTAAAGTAAAATTAATAGAAAAAGACAAAGAGAAAGCAGAAATGCTTGCTGAAACGCTCTGCGACACATTGGTAATCAATGGTGATGGAACAAATCTAGAACTTTTAGAAGAAGAAAATATTCGAGAAACGGATGCTTTTATTGCGGTAACAGGTAATTCTGAAACCAATATTATGTCTTGTTTAGTGGCAAAATCTAAGGGTGTTAAAAAGACGATTGCTTTGGTAGAGAATATGGATTATATTGATATTTCTCAGACCATCGGAATACAATCTTTAATCAACAAAAAACTTATTGCTGCCAGTAATATTTTTAAACATATTAGACAAGGTGAAATTTTAGAACTTGCCAATCTTCATAATATTGACGCTGAAGTTTTTGAATTTGAAGTACAACCTAATGCAAAAGTTACAAAGAAACCAATTAAAGAATTACGCTTTCCTAGAGAAGCCGTTTTTGGCGGTATCATTAGAGCCGGTAAACCCTTAATGTCCTTTGGAAATATGCAAATTCAAAGCGGCGATAAAGTAATTGTATTCTGTTTACCAGAAGCCATCTCTGCTGTAGAGAGTTTATTTAAATAAAATGGGCGCCGTCAATTTAAAAATAATTTATCGCTTTTTAGGCATCACAGCCATCTTAAACGGTTGCTTTATGTTTATTGCCTTTCCTTTTAGTTTTTTTAATGATGAACCAGAGGCTTCGGGTATTTTAAATGCTGGGGTTATTACTACTTTTATTGGTCTTTTACTTTTTTTCTTTAACAAACCCATCAATACGAGTATTCAGAAAAAAGAAGGATATTTAATTGTTACTTTAGGTTGGTTAACACTATCTATTACAGGTATGTTACCTTATTTATTATCTGGTGCAATACCTAATATTACGAATGCTTTTTTTGAAACTATTTCTGGATATTCTACAACGGGTTCCTCTATTCTATCGGATATTGAATCGATGCCAAAAGGAATTCTTTTTTGGAGAAGTGCCACCCATTGGATTGGTGGGATGGGAATTATCGTTTTAACCATCGCTATTTTACCTTTATTAGGAATTGGTGGTATGCAACTTTTTATGGCCGAGGCTCCAGGCCCGTCAGCAGATAAATTGCATCCTAGAATTACGGATACTGCCAAACGCCTCTATTTAATTTATGTTACCTTAACATTAGCTCAGTTTTTATTATTAAAGGTAGCTGGCATGACTTGGTTTGACGCTATAAATCATGCAATGGCAACAATGAGTACCGGTGGATTTTCTACAAAAAACAACAGTGTTGCTTTTTATAATAATTTACCATTTGTACAATATATCATCATATTTTTTATGTTGGTGGCTGGTACAAATTTTGTACTCACCTATTTTGCCTTAAAAGGAAAAGTTAAAAAAGTTTTTGAAAGTGAAGAGTTCAAATATTATTTTTTCGGAATTATAGGTATTTCAGCCATCATCACGATGATTATTTATTTCTTTCAAGACCCAAACTTACAAACCACCATTGCACATCCAAAAGTTTTTGGTGAAGCAGAAAGTGCCATAAGGCATTCTTTGTTTATGGTAACATCTGTAGTTACTACCACAGGTTTTGTTACTGCAGATTTTACAATGTGGAGCTTTTTTGCTACGGGTATTTTCTTTGCACTTTTTTTTACAGGGGGCTCCGCAGGTTCTACCAGTGGTGGTGTAAAAGTTGTGAGGCATATTATAATGTTAAAAAATAGTTTTTTAGAATTTAAAAAAGCCTTACACCCAAATGCTATAATTCCTGTTCGTTATGATGGTAAATCGGTAAACCAGACCATTGTTTTTAACATCCTTTCTTTCTTTATTATTTATATGCTTATTTTTATCATCGCATCTGTTATCTTAACTTTATTTGGTTTAGATTTTTTATCTGCCATAGGAGCAGCAGCCTCTTCTTTAGGTAATATTGGCCCTGGAATTGGTTCTGTTAGTCCGGTAGACAATTTTGCTCACCTTTCTTCTGCTGCAAAATGGTTCTGTTCTTTCTTAATGCTAATTGGTAGATTAGAGTTATTTACCGTTTTAATTCTTTTTACACCTTTCTTTTGGCGCAAAAATTAAGATCCTCTTAATAAATCTTCCCTTTAAGAAATTTTATTTTTTCATTTTAAAAAAAATAATACTATTATTTACGAAAAACATAAAAATAGTACGGATACATTATAAAAGTGACAAATTTTCGCTAAATGAGGATTCCCGTAATCTTTTTATTTGTGTATACATTAATTTGTAGCACAAAATAAAAAAACGTGAAACAGAAAAACTTTTTTAAAATTGCTATTATTTTATTTTTAGTAATAATTGCAAACAATTCTTTTGGACAAACAACTTTATATTCTCAAGGTTTCGAAACGGATTTAAATGGCTATAACCACATACCTAGTCAAACTCCCGCAACGAATCCTGGAAAACAATATTTTTACAGAGCAGAACCTAGTGATCCCAGTATTTATGAAATTAGGAGTGATGGTCCCTATACCAACATCACTGATTCTTGGTTTTTTGTTGGCTCAAATCCTAAAACAATTTCTACTGTAGGCATCTTATCAACAGGCCCGATTCATGTTACTGGATATGAAAACTTTAAATTATCGATAGATTTTGGCGCTGTTCCAAATGATTGGGATGCTAATGATAACTTAAGTGTGGAGTATTCTTGGAACAATACGGATTGGTCTATGCTCTATAATTTTAAAGCAACAGACACCAATTTTCCATTAAACTTAGTTAACAATGCAATTGGAGAGAATAACACCAATAACGGGGTTGTTTTAACCTATGCGCTACAAACTATTACAAGTAATAATTTTGTAGGTACAGGAAACTCAATGTACATAAGAGTTGTTTGCGATTCCGGCGCGAATTATGAAGCTTTTGGTTTAGATAATATAATCCTAACAGGTACAGCAATTTCTTCAGACCCAACCCTAAATTTCGAAACTGAAACTAGTTCTTTTAATGAAACAGATATAGATGTTATTACATCAGGAATTCCTGTTTCTCTAATGAACTACATGACAAGCGTTACCATTACACCAACAGTGAATGCTTTAAGTACAGCAGACCCTGCAGACTATACAATTAATTTAACACCTTTAACTTTTACGGCAAATGAAACCTTAATGATTCCTTTAACCATAAAGGATGATACCGATTTTCTGAATGAAACTATTATCATCGATTATACAGTAACTAGCGGAACTGCTAATTTAGGCATTCATCAACATACGGTTACTATTATCGATAATGAAATACCACCTTCAATAGGTTTTAATGACACTAATAGTTCAGAAACAGAGACAAATATCACTTTTACAAGCACGAACATTCCGATCTCTGTAAATAATTATTTTGGTGAAAGAATAGATATAAATGTAGCGATTACAGGAGGCACGGCAGAAGTTAGCGATTATACATTTACATCACCAACAGCCTTATCTTTTTTTGCTGATGAAACACAAAATATTACCGTAGATATTCATGATGATGCAGACACAGATTCTGAAACTCTTATTTTAACCATTACAGAAACTAGCTCGGTTACTGGTTTGGTTATTCAGCAAGCTACACACACTTTAACCATTGTAGATGATGAAGCCTCAGAAGGTGCATTATTTAATGCCGACTTTTCTTATGATAACGATGGTTTTGCAGATCATTCAACTAGCGCACCACCAATAGCTGGATCTGTAAAGGTAGGACCATTTGGTGTATCGCCGAATACATGGTTTTTGTCTTACAACACACCACCCTCTACAGATAGCACTTTAAATACTTTTAAAATTGTTTCAGGTAAATTGGAAACAACTGATTGGGGTGGTGAAGGGATTTTTGAAAGTCAGGATATCGATGTTACTAGTATCTCAACCCTAGATATAGCTGCATTCGCAGTTACGCTTTCTGATGCGGTACAAAATGGTAGCACTGAATTCTTCAAATATTATTATATTTTGGATGATGGTCCTCCTGTAGAAACAGCGATTGTTCTATCTGGAGATACGGATGGAACTCCTGTAAATTATGCTATCACTAATTTAGATGTTTCCTCGGCAACTAGCTTAGTTGTTGGCTTTTCGTTTAATTGTAATGGTGCTAATGATGGCTATGCTATTTCTTCTTTTACCGTAACTGAAACTAGTTCTTTACCAACTACTATTACTTGGGATGGTAGTGATAGCCCTGATTGGGCAACTGCTGCGAACTGGGACACAGGCACAGTGCCTACAGCGTTTGATAATGTTGTAATTCCTGATGTTGCTACTGCACCAATTATTAGTTCTACCACTGGAGCTGTAACGAATAATTTAACAATTACAGAACCAGAAAGCCTAAACATTACTGCAGGAGGTTCTTTAATTGTAACTGGAAATTCGATAGGAGAAGTTACGTACAACATTGCTGTTTCTAATCAATGGCATTTAGTTTCTTCTCCTGTTGCTGGAGAAACCTATGACGATAATTGGGCAGACAATAATAATATTGTAAGCGGATCTGGATCAAATAGAGGAATATCTACTTATCAAAATGGAACACCAAATGAAACTACAGGTCCTTGGGTCTATATGCAAGATGGAGAAACAAGCACTTTTAGTTCTGGCATAGGGTATTCCTTAAAAAGGACGAGCTCTGGAACTTACTCTTTTACTGGCACATATCCTGATGGCAAAGTAAATCCTGTAATTTCAAGAAATGTAAACAACTGGAATTTGATTGGAAACCCTTACCCTTCCTATATAGATATTGCTGCATTTATAAGTGAAAACACCTCAACTCATGATAATTTGGCAGATGCCTTTTCAGCTATTTATGTTTGGGATCCTGATTCCGGAACAACGGGTGCTTATGCCGATTTAATAACAGGGTATATTCATCCAGGACAAGCATTCTTTGTAAACGCTAAAGTTAATGGTATCGCTTCAATTACGGAAGCTATGCAAAGTCATCAGACTGCTATTTTTTACAAGAACGCTAATACTTCTATAGATTTATTCATTTCTAATGGCTCCAGCACTAAAAAAACAAAAATTAATTATTTAGATGACAAAACGAAAGGTTTAGATGCTGGTTTTGATATCGGAATGTTTAATGGAGTTTCCTCAAATACAACAATCTATACCCATTTAATAGAAAATAACCAAGGAATTGCATTTGCAAGACAAGCATTACCCAATGAAGATTTAGAATCTTTAGTAGTTCCCATCGGAGTAAAAGCTTATAAAAATACTGAAATTACATTTTCTGCCGAAGCTTTAAATTTACCAACTGGTATTAAAATACTTTTAGAAGATAGAGAACTGCATACTTTTACCATACTAGATGAAGCTACTAGTACTTATAAACTTACCCTAGCAGAATCTTTAAATGGAATTGGAAGGTTTTATTTACATACAAAAGCTAACAACACATTAAATATAACCGATACCAATTCAGAGGACATTAGTATGTACAAAACTAATAATTCTAACTTAAGAATTATCGGTCTTACTCCAGGAACCTCAAATATTAAATTATTTAACATGCTCGGAAAAGAGTTAATGAATCTAGACTTTATCTCAAAACGAGTGCAAGATATTTCTTTACCAAATTTAGAAACTGGAATCTATATTATACAAATCGAGACAGCTTCAGGCAAACTAAATAAAAAAATCACTTCAGACTAATTACGATAATTAAAACTAGAAGAGCATGAAAAATACGAAAGAAAAAAAACAAGAAAAAATTACTCGTAAAGAGGCGATTAAAAAAATAGGAGATTACGGTAAATATTCAACTTTAACCGCTCTTGGAACTTACATGTTCTTAGTTCCTTATCAAACTCAAATAACAAGTATGCTTGAAGAACCAGGTATAGGATTTTAAAATTACAATAAAACACTTAAAATTTTTCATCCGTTTTATCTTTTTATAAATTGAAAATAACTACTTTTATTATTTATGAAAAATAAATTATCATTACATAAAACTATCGAAAACAAAACGATTGTTTGGTTTGAAAAGAACAATAAATATGCGGTACTCGAAAATACTACAGCAGATATTTTAAAACAACTTCAAGAAAAAAAATCAGTTAAGGAAATTGCAGCAGTCGTATCACAAGAATTAAATGTCCCTATAGAAAAAACCACAGACTTAATTTTAGAACTAGAAAAAAAATTTTTCACTGAAAAACACTCTAAACATTCTGATTTAGAAAATGATTTTAGAGATCTTAAAAGACCAACATCTTTTGAGTACATAAAATTTTATAAAATAAATAATATTGTTTTTAAAGTTTCCTATTTTACGGAAAAAGAACTTGCTTATGTACATCCCAAATTTAATCATTTAACAACGGATGCTGTTATCAAGCATCAAAATGAATTTGAAGTTTTTATACAACATCATCATATTTTTCTTTTTGTAGATAACGCCATGATAGGATCTTGGAATAGCAATGAAATTCATTATTTTCAAGGAAAATTTTCTATGGAACTGATTCAGAAAATACATCAGAAAAAAGAGAATGATTGGTTGGGTGTTTTTCATGCATCTGCCATAAGCAATGGTGAAAAATCAATCTTATTTTTAGGGGATTCTGGTAATGGAAAAAGTACGTCTCTAGCACTTTTACAAGCAAATGGTTTTACTTGTTTGGCAGACGATTTTGTTCCGGTTGATGCAGAAAAGCAAGAAGTGTATAGCTTTCCTGCCGCTATATCGATCAAAAAAAATAGTTTAGAAACCTTATTACCTATATATCCTGAATTAGAAACGTCAGCCGAATATAACTTTAAACGATTGCATAAAATCGTAAGATACTTAAAACCTAATAATACCAATTTTTTTTCGCATTTGCCCTGTGAAAATTTAGTTTTTATCAAATATCAAAAAGATGCTGTGCTCAACTTTCAAAAAATCTCTAAAATTGATGCTTTTCATAAATTAATTCCAGATTCCTGGTTATCGCCTAAAAAAGAAAATGCACAGAACTTTCTTGACTGGTTTTCAGTATTAAATTGTCATCAATTAACGTATTCTAACAATGACGAAATGATAGCATCGGTACAAAAAATATTTAATGATAACATATAAAGAAACCTTATTTTTTATCGGAAAATGTTTGACCATAAATCATGAAAAACATAATAGAATTTTAGTTGAAAAAGATTTAAAAGCAGGTCATATTGATTGGGATACTGTCGTAAAAATTAGTACTAGTCATTATGTTTTTCCTGCTTTGTATTGCAACTTAAAAAAAGCTAATTTTCTTGATTATTTGCCGCAAGATTTAATCGATTATATGAAATATATAACCGATTTAAATCGGGAAAGAAATCAGCAGATCATGATAGAAGCCAAAGAAATTAATACCTTACTATTGGCTAATAATATTACGCCCATTTTCTTAAAAGGAACAGGGAATTTGCTAGAAGGTCTTTATGAAGATATCGGTGAAAGAATGGTTAACGATATTGATTTTATTGTTTCAAAAGATGAATTTAGAAAGGCTATAGAAATTATTCAGAATATTGGATATTACACAAGTATTAAAACTAATTATGTCCATCCAGGATTTAAGCACTATCCTGGAATGCTACATGAAAATTGTATAGCTGCTATAGAAATTCATAAAGAACTTTTATCCGAAAAATACGCGCAGGAATTTAATTATAGTACCATAATCAAAGACACTCAAATCATTAACAATATAAATGTATTAAGTTTTAGAAATCAATTGGCATTAACTGTTTTTGCAAATCAAATTAATGACCACGGATTTTACTACAAAAACATAGCGTTAAGAAATGCTTATGATGCATTTTTACTATCCAAGAAAACAAAGGCAAAAGAAATTTTACCTAAATTTAATACATTAAAAGAACCTTTAAATTGCTTTTTAGCAATTTGTTATGAGACTTTTAATCAACCTGTTTCTTTATTATATGATACCAATGAAAATACAACATCTTATCTTAAAGACTTCAACAAAATAATTACTAATGATGCTTTTAGGAAAAAACATACTAAAAGAACAGCAAAAAAAATAACCCTAAATCATAGTTTAAGAATGATTTATAAATTTATTTTTAATGAAGAACATAGAACTTATTTTCTAAAAGCTATTCAAGATAAAAAATGGTTGAAAAGAAAAATGGTAGAATCTGGCTTCATAAATCCGAAACCTAACATTTAACTGTTTTATAATTTTTAATAAACAAAATGCATGAAATAAATTTGTTCAGAATATTTACTAAAAAAGGGAATTATAAAAATTAGTCGAATTTAATTTTTAATCAATGTAGTATGTTTAAATTGATTTAAAAACTTAAATTGTTCTCAATAAGCTTTTCAGATACTCAAAAAATCATTAAAATATTTAATCATGACGTATAAAGAAACCTTATTTTTTATCGGAAAATGTTTGACCATAAATCATGAAAAACATAATAGAATTATAGTTGAAAAGGATTTAAAAGCAGGGCATATTGATTGGGATACTGTTGTAAAAGTAAGTACTAGTCATTTTATTTTTCCTACTCTGTATTGCAACTTAAAAAAAGCCGATTTTCTTGATTATTTGCCGCAAGATTTAGTCGATTACATGAAACGTATAACCGATTTAAATCGGCATAGAAATCAGCAGATCATATCGGAAGCCAAAGAAATTAACACCTTACTATTGGCTCATAATAGTACGCCCATTTTCTTAAAAGGAACAGGGAATTTACTCGAAGGACTGTATGAAGATATTGGAGAAAGAATGGTGGGAGATATTGATTTTATTGTTTCTAAAAATGAATATGAAAAGGCTATAAAAATTATTCAGAATAATGGGTATTTCACAAATTATAAAACTGATTATGTCCATCCACAATTCAAGCACTACCCCAGAATGCGACACAAAAATTATTTATCGGCTATAGAAATTCATAAAGAACTTTTAATAGAAAAATATGCGGATGAATTTAATTATAATTCTATTAAAAAAGACTACCAAACGATAAATGGAATATCTTTTTTAAGCTTTAAAAATCAACTTTGCTTGTCTGTGTTTGCATCTCAAATTAATGACCATGGTTTTCTGTATAAAAATATCTCATTACGAAATGCTTATGATGTTTTTTTATTATCTAAAAAAACAACCACAAAAAACGCTTTTGACGATTTTAAAAAATTAAAAAAACCTTTAAATTGCTTTTTAGCTTCTTGCCACATTCTTTTTAACGAACCAAAATCAATAGAGTTTAATGATAATCTGGAAACTAAAAAATATCTTGAAATATTTAATATGTTTTTAGAAAATAATTCTTTGAGAATACAACATCAAAAAAAAATAAAAAGAAGATTGCGTACAAAAGGTATACTAAATCTTATCTTTAAATATATTTTTAACCCAGAACATAGAACTTGGTTCTTTACAAGAATTTCAGACAAAGATTTTTATATAAAAAAACTCATTCAATTAGGCTTAAAAAAACCTACACCAAACGCTTAACCTCTTCAAAATCTAAACCGCCATAATTACCTGAGCTCATTAAAACAACCGCTGCATTCTCCATATTTTCATTAAATAAAAAGTCTTTAAATTCCTCCGGATTTGTAAAAATAATTAAATCATCTCTTTCAAAAGCATTTGCTATTTGTTGCGCTGAAACTTCTTCTAATTGTTTAATTTTTACGGCTTGTGGTGAGTAAAACACAACAGCTTTGTCAGCAAAATCTAGCGCTCCTTTATATTCTGCTAAAAATTCAGCATTTAAACTAGAATAGGTATGTAGTTCTAAACAAGCTAGCACTGTTCTATCTGAATATTGCTCTTTTACCGCTTTTGTAGTTGCAGAAACCTTACTAGGACTGTGGGCAAAATCTTTAAAAATAACGGTTGAATTATTTTCAACAATTTTCTCTAAACGTTTACTGGCGCCACTAAAACTAGCAATAGCCTCATAAAAATCATCTTCATCAACTCCCATATGTTGACAAATCCATTTTGCGCCCGCTAAATTTTGAAGATTGTGTTTCCCAAAAATTTCTAATGGTAAATTACCCTCAGCAGTCTCCAAATAGGTAATTCCGTTGTCTATAAAATAATTTGGAGTTTTATATGGGTATTTTTTTATATGATTTTCCGATGACTCAACCACATCTTTTACATACTCATCCTCAACATTATAAACCATACTTCCTCCATTAACCATAGAATCTGTAAAGATTTTAAACTGTTCTTTATAGTTTTCAAAAGTCGGAAAAACATTAATATGATCCCAAGCAATACCACTTAACAATGCTATATTAGGTTTATACAAATGAAATTTAGGACGCATATCAATAGGAGAACTTAAATACTCATCACCTTCTAAAACAATAAAATCATTTTCTCCCGTTAAATGCACCATTGTTTCAAAACCATCTAACTGCGCACCTACCATATAATCCACTTCTTTTTCATGATAATTCAGCACATGTAAAATCATAGAGGTAATCGTCGTTTTTCCATGAGAACCTCCGATAACAACACGAGTTTTATTTTTAGATTGCTCATATAAAAACTCTGGATATGAATAAATCTTTAAACCTAATTCCTGTGCTTTTAACAATTCTAAATTGTCTTTCTTTGCATGCATGCCAAGAATAATCACATCTAAATTTGATGCTATTTTCTCCGGAAACCATCCAAATTCTTTTGGTAATAATCCATATTTTTCTAGTCTCGATTTGGACGGATTATGAATGGTATCATCACTTCCAGAAACTTGGTATCCTTTTTGGTGTAAAGCAATTGCTAAATTGTGCATTGCACTTCCTCCAATGGCAATAAAATGTATAGTCATCAACAAAAAATTTAAAAAAGTAAAAATACAAAAGGTTCTTATATTTTAGGAAACATTTAAAGTTAAACTCATTCAAAAGCTGTTCTTACTCTTAAAATGGTCTTACAAACTAAATATGAATTGTATTTTTATAGGAATTAAATAATTTCTGATTGATTTAAAGTTAAATATTATGAAAAAAAAATCACTAGTAACCTGTTTAATTATCCTCTTTTCTTTGAGTACAAAAGCTCAGAATAATTTTGATAATCTTTGGACCCAACTAGAAAAATTGGAAGTAGAGAATTTACCAAAATCTGCCTTAAAGATTGCAGACGATATTTATGAAAAAGCGTCAAAAGAACATAACTCTCCGCAAATTATAAAAGCACTATTTTATAAAAGTAAATTTTCTTTAACCCTTGAAGAAGATGCACAATTAAAAGTAATACATAGTTTTAAGGAACAGATTTCTAAAAGTGATTTCCCTACAAAAAACGTGCTTCAAAATATTTTAGCGAATTTGTATTGGCAATATTTTAATGAAAATAGATACAAATTTTACAATCGTACAAAAACGTCCCAAAAAGTTGATTCAAAAGATTTTAGAACTTGGGATTTAGAAACACTTTTTAATGAAATTCATCATCTATTTAAAGCTTCATTAGAAAATGCTGATAAACTTCAAAAAATAAAAATTTCAGCTTTTGCTGATATTTTACAAATCAGTAAAGACGCAAGAATTTATAGACCCACTTTGTTTGATTTTTTAGCCCATAATGCGTTGCATTTTTATCAATCTTCAGAAACTTCGATTACGAGTCCGGCTTACAAATTTAATATTGATGATGCTTCTTTCTTGGGTGATGTTAAAACATTTTCTAACTTACAAATAACATCAAAAGATAGTTTGTCTTTGCAATTAAATACGTTAAAAACGTATCAAAAACTGATTGCTTTTCATTTAAAGGAAAACAATAAAAATGCACTTGCAGCAATTGATATTCAAAGATTAAATTTCGTACATCAACATGCAACTTTTGATAATTCTGATTCAATTTTATTTGAACGTCTCATTGCATCCAAGGAACAATTTACAAATCATGAAGCAAGCGGACTATATGCTTTTGAGATTGCTGAAATTTATAAGGAACAATCTAAAAACCAAGAAGCACTTGTTATTTGTGATGAAGTAATTAAAGAATTTCCAACTAGTTTTGGCGCAAAAAAATGCGCCATTTTAAAAGGTCAAATTAAGCAAAAAGCACTGTCTATAAAAGCAGAAGAATTTATTCCAATTGATAAAAATTCTAGATTATTAGTTACTTATAAGAATGTAGCAAAATTATTTTTTACTGCATATCATATCAATCAAAAACAAAAAGAAGCGCTTTCTAAACTTTACAAATTTGAAGATAAAAAAGCTTTTATCTACCAACTAAAGACAGCAAAAAATTGGAAGCATCAATTAAGAAATGAGCATGATTATTTACAACATTCAACAGAAGTAATTGTTCCAAAATTTAAAACCGGAATGTATTTAATTTTAGCTTCAACCACTAAAGATTTACAAGATAATTCTATTTACGGAACAACCTCCATACAAGTGACTAACTTAACATTAATTGAAAATAATTTTGATGGAAAATATAATTATCAAGTTGTTGACAGAAATACAGGAAAGCCAATAAACAAGGCATCCGTGCATCTAAAAAATAAAGTTTTTAAAAACCTCAATTACATCCATAAAAAACTCACAACGAACAAATTTGGTTTTTCTTCTTTTAAGAGTAATGAAATCTATAGAAACGTACATATATCGGTGACCACTAAAAATGATTTTGCATCTTTTGGCAACCATTATTTATATGAATCTGATAAAAAATTGTACAATAAAGATGATAACGTCCTTATAAAACCATTCATTTTCACAGACAGAAGCATTTATAGGCCAGGACAAACTGTTTACTTTAAAGCGATTGTCATCAAAAAACAAGGTGCTACATCGCAAGTTTTGAAACACGAATATGTAGAAATATCTTTAAATGATGTTAATAATCAAGTGATAAAAACCTTAGAGTTAAAATTAAATGAATTTGGCTCTGTTGCTGGCACATTTATAATTCCTAATAATGGTTTAACAGGAAAGTTTTCTATTACAGTTAAAGAAAGTGTTGAACATGATAGCAAATTTTATGATAATTATAATTTTGACTACAATAATTGGACAACCATTTCTGTGGAAGAATATAAAAGACCCAAATTTTCGACGGAATTTAAACCTATAACAGAAAGTTTTAAAATTAATGATTCTGTTGCTATACACGGTTTTGCAAAAGCATTTTCGGGCGCAAATATTACAGATGCAAAAGTGGTGTATCGGGTGCATAGAAAAGTACAATATCCCGATTGGTATTATTGGTATCGACCAAACCTTAATTCTAGCTCGCAAGAAATAACGAATGGAGAAACGATTACAAATGCTCAAGGTGAATTTGAAATTATCTTTAAAGCATTTCCTGATGAAAGTGTTTCGAAAGAAAATTTACCCATTTTTAAGTATGAAATTACCGCAAATGTTACAGACATTAACGGAGAAACTCACAGCGTGACCGCAAGAGTAAAAGTTGGTTATCATTCTTTATTGGCGACCATTTCTATGGATGATAAAATTGATAAAAATAAAAAAGAACATCTTCTAAACATTGACACAAAAAACTTGAACGGCGAGTTTGTTGCTACAAAAGGAACTATCAAAATTTATAAATTAAAAGGTCCTACAAACCCACTTAGACAAAGACCTTGGCCTGCGCCCGATTACCAAGATATTTCAGAAAACACTTTTCGAACCTTATTTCCACATGATCCTTATACAAATACTGAAAGTGATGAAAAAAATTGGAAGAAAGGCATCCTTGTTTTTAATAAAAATTTTGACACATCAACATCCAAAGAACTTATTTTAAAAAATATTGAAAGCTGGATTTCAGGGAAATATATTGTTGTTTTAGAAAGCAAAGACAAATTCAATCAAGTAGTAAAAGACGAAAAAAGAATTACACTCTTCTCCTTAAAAGATAAAGAAGTTGTAGATCGTAAACTATTCACCATCAATACCAATAAAAAGGTTTACACCATTGGTGATGAAGTTGAAATACAAATTGGTTCTGCGTCAAAAAACATGACGGTTGTTATTCAAATTGAGAAAAATCATACAATTATTGACACACAACTCATCAAACTAAACAACAATATAAAGAAAATTAAAATCCCTGTAAACAAAGAAGATCTTGGCGGATTTGCCATAAAATACCACTTTGTAAATTATAATCATTTTCATAGCGGAAACCTATTGATCCATGTTCCCGAAAAACAAGAATCTATAGAAATTATGACCAATATTTTTAGAGATAAACTACAACCAGGCCAAGATGAAACTTGGAGTTTCACCATTAAAGATGATAAAAATGATGCAGTCGCAGCAGAAATTTTAGCATCGATGTATGATGCTTCTTTAGACGAATTTAAAACACATAATTGGCAATTTAATCCGATTACACCAAAAAAGCCATATTATTCTTACGCTGTAAGTAACGCGAACAAAAGTTTTAAAAACACTAATTTTAATATCAAAAATAATCAAAAAAGGTATTATGGGTTTCCTTCAATTGGCAATGATTCTTATCATTGGTTTGGTTTTAGTCTAAATAATAATCGTTGGATAAATCAACAATATCTAAAAGAAATCAAAAGAAAAATAAATAGTTCTAGAAGCGATTTTGACGGAACAATAACAGGAGTTTTAGAGGACGAATCTGGACCATTACCAGGAGTTTCAATTCTTATTAAAGGAACAAATTTTGGCACAGAAACAGATTTTGATGGCAATTATTCCATCAAAATTAAAAAAGGTGATGTATTAGTTTTTAGATATCTCGGATATAAATCTGAAGAAAGAACAATTAGCAATCAAACTTATCTAGACATCAAATTAGAAGAAAATACCAGTACTTTAGACGAAATTGCAGTTATGGGCTATGGTATAAATCGAGAAAAGAAAGTTGTAGGATATGCTTTACAGTCTTTTGAAGAACAAGCCGAAGGAGTTCAAATTATGAATGATAGTGGTAGTCCTAGCACAGCCTCAAATATCAGAATTAAAGGAGTATTAAGTATTTTAGGAAATGGGAAACCTTTATACATTGTTGATGGTGTTTCTGTTGATAAATTTAATTTAAGTGAAAATGAAATTGCACAAATCTCTGTGTTAAAAAATACTGAAGCGACTGCTATCTATGGCGCAAAGGGTGCAAACGGAGTTATCATCATCACTACAAAAGCTGGTCAAATAAAATTAGACAAGGCATTATCACAAATAAAAGCACGTAAAGACTTTAAAGAAACTGCCTTTTTTTATCCGCAGTTAACAACTGATAAAAACGGAAAAGTTAGTTTTTCCTTCACGATGCCAGAAGCTTTAACAAGATGGAAATTGCAAGTATTAGCGCATACAAAAACCTTAAAATCTGCCACCAAAACTTTACAAACAGTTACTCAAAAAGAATTCATGGTGGTACCCAATGCACCAAGGTTTTTAAGAGAAAAAGACACCATTACCTTGAGTGCTAAAATTACCAACTTAACAAATAATCAATTAAATGGTGTTGCAAAATTAATTTTAACAGATGCTATTTCTAGAACAGAGATAAACATTGAACTAAAGAACACCAAGCCCAACAAGAATTTTTCTGTTGATAAAGATGGCAATACAAACGTTTCTTGGAAGATATCAATTCCAGAAAATATACAAACCGTACAGTATAAAATTGTGGCAAAAGCTGGTGATTTTTCTGATGGCGAGCAAAATGTGTTGCCTGTTTTAACAAACAAAATGTTGGTTACAGAAACATTACCGATATGGATTCGCTCGAATCAAACCAAAACTTTTACGCTAAATAAATTAAAGAATAATGCTTCTTCGAGCTTAAAAAATCACAAATTGACTTTAGAAATGACGTCAAACCCTGTCTGGGTTGCGATACAATCTTTGCCCTATTTAATGGAATATCCATATGAATGCGCAGAACAAACGTTCTCTAGATATTATGCAAACACATTGGCGAGTTTTATGGCGAATTCAAATCCAAAAATTAAAGAAGTTTTTGATGCTTGGAAATCTTCTGATGCATTATTGTCTAATTTAGAAAAGAATGAAGCGTTAAAATCATTAATTATTCAAGAAACTCCTTGGTTAAGAGATGCGCAATCAGAAACCGAACAAAAAAAGAGAATTGCCCTATTATTCGATTTAACAAGAATGAGCAATGAACAAGAAAAAGCCCTCCATAAATTGGAAAGTATTCAAATGAATTCTGGCGTGTTTCCTTGGTTTAAAGGCGGCAAATATCCAAGTAATTTTATCACGCAACATATGGTAACGGGTTTTGGACATTTAGCAAAATTAGGCGTTGCGGAGTTTGATTCATCCACAAAAAAAATGATTGAAAAAGCGGTGCGGTTTTTGGATATTGAACTCTTAGAAAACTATGAAAAATTATTAAAAAGAGCCTCAAAAAATCGACAAAATTCTAAAACGAAAAAGAAAGCAGAAAAAGCTTATCAAGAGTTTTTATCAAAAAACAATTTGAGCTATTTTATTATTCAGTATTTATATATGCGCAGTTTTTACACCGATATATCTTTGGATGAAAAAATGAAAACTGCTATTGATTATTATCAAAATCAAACTATAAACTATTGGAATGAATATAATTTATATGCAAAAGGACAAATTGCTTTATCACTTTTTAGAAATGATAAAAAAACAAGTGCCCATAAAATTTTAAAATCATTAAAAGAAAACTCAATTACTTCTGATGAATTAGGCATGTATTGGAAAACCAACACCGCTGGTTACTACTATTATCAGGCACCCGTGGAAACGCAAGCTTTAATGATTGAAACTTTTTCTGAAGTTTTAGATGCCAATATTCATCAAGACAAGCAAAAAACTATTGACAATCTTAAAGTTTGGTTATTAAAAAACAAGCAGACGAATCAATGGAAAACAACAAAAGCAACTACAGAGGCTGTATATGCTTTACTCTTAAATGGCAGTGAATTGATTTCTATGACAGAAATGGTCAATATTAAAGTTGGTGATCAAAAAATAAATCCCTCAGCAATGAAAGATGTAAAAGTTGAAGCTGGCTCCGGTTATTTTAAAACTTCTTGGAATGCTCAAGAAATAACACCCAAAATGGCAGTAATTACTATCAACAAAAAAGAAAGCGGAATTGCTTGGGGAGGTTTGTACTGGCAATATTTTGAAGATTTAGACAAAATAACATCCGCAGAAACTCCCTTAAAATTGCATAAAAAATTGTTCTTAAAAGTAAATTCTGATACTGGTAAAGAGTTGCAAGAAATCAACCAAAATACTATATTAAAAATTGGTGATATTATTACGGTACGGATTGAATTACGCTCTGATAGAACCATGGAATTCATTCACATGAAAGACATGAGAGCCTCTGGATTAGAACCAATTAATGTGATATCTAAATACAAATGGCAAGATAATTTAGGCTATTATGAAACCACAAAAGATGCTGCTACAAACTTCTTTTTTGACAGAATACCGAAAGGAGTTTATGTTTTTGAATATGATGTTCGCATAAATAATGCAGGTAATTTTAGCAACGGAATTACAACAATACAAAGTATGTATGCGCCAGAATTTAGCAGTCATTCAAAAGGAGAAAGAATTACAATTTTAGATCAGTAAATTTTAACAAAAAAATTACCTCTAATTTAACTCATAACAACTTTTTTTAGCTGTAAATTTACCTTAATATTTTAACCAAAATATATAATTATGAAAAAAGTAGTATTCTTATTTAGTTTAGTAATTGGTGCTTTTACAGTAAATGCACAAGATATTTCTAAAAACGCTATTGGTTTACGTTTGGGTGATAATGATGGTTTTGGAGGAGAAATTTCCTATCAAAGAGCTTTAGGCAATAACAATAGATTAGAAATAGATTTAGGTTTAAGAGACAATAAACATTACGATGGTTTCAAAGCAACAGCAATTTATCAATGGGTTTGGAATATTGAAGGTGGCTTTAACTGGTATGCTGGTGTTGGTGGTGGTTTAGGAAACTACAGTGGTAAACATAATGATGATGATAATTATTCTGAAACTTTTATTTTTGCAGCTGGTGATATTGGAATAGAATACAATTTTCCAGAAGTTCCAATTTTACTTTCTTTAGACTTAAGGCCTGAATTCGGTTTTGGAAACAATTTTAATGATTATGCAAGTGATATAGCTTTTAGCATCAGATATCAATTTTAGAAAACCAAATTTTAACGCATAAAAAAACCCTCTACATTATTTTTTGTAGAGGATTTTTTATACCAATGAACAAAAAAACAATTCAATTTATCTATTCAACATAACAAAATTAAATTAGTGTTATTTGGGTGGATATTTCTCTAAAATTTTAGAAATTATTGCTTTAAAATGCAGTTCTTTTTCTTCTGGCTTTCTTTTCTCCTTAATTTTAGAATTTAAAATGGCTTCCCAAAAAAGAATATTATTTTGTGCATTTACAAACTCAATTGTAAATTCTTCATTTAACTTTTTACCCCCGATAGGGATTCCTCCTGAAACACCAAAACCACCATTTATTCCTCCATTTCCTATTCCAATTCCGATAGTATTATTATTTTGAGCTTCTGATATATTTGATTTTATATTGATAAAAAAATCAGGGTTATCTGATGGTAAAAAACCTAATTGTTGTAATTCAGCATTCATGACAGTAATGACCCTTTTTACATCAAATTCATTCAAACCTTTTCCTACATCTTCATAAAATGCGTAGGATTTAAAGTTAGAAAAATCAATTTCAGCGTCATAATCTATCATCACTTTAGAGGATGAACAGCTCACTAATAAAAACAAAAAAAGAAAGCTAACTTTTTTCATATCAATATATGTACGTATTTTACGAAATATTTTAAGCAAAATTAACTGTTTTAATCAGCAATTAAAATTCCTGTGAGGATAAAATTTCAATTTATTGGAATTATTACAATCACTCACACCCGTTGCATTAAAAACGTAGTACATTCTTTAATTTTTCAAATATCCCTATTTTGTCTTTTGCTCTAAAACGACCCTTGTAGGTGTATCTTTACCATTAATAATACTTTCCGTTCCTTTTGCTACCGCTTGTATCGTTTGCGTAATAACAGTCATATTTAAAGTTTCAGCTTCATCAGAAGCCTTATGATAATCTTTATCTACATCAATCGGAGTTGTAGAAAAGGTATGAGACGGAACGCCTAAACGCGCCAAAGAAGCATTATCTGACCTAAAAAATAGATTAAACTTTTTATATGGATCTGGAAATAATTGATACCCAGAACCTGCTAAATTCTTTTGAATAATTTTTCCGAAATCAGAACGCTCAAAACCAGTTAACCAAGCTGTATTTGGTCCAAAGCTAGGTACTTTGCCAATCATTTCTAAATTAATTCCTGCTACAAATTTTGATGCATTAATACCTTTTCCGAAATGTGTAGAACCAATTAACCCCATTTCTTCGGCAGTAAAGGCAGCAAAAACAATGGTTCTTTCATGGCCAACTTTCTTAAAATATGCTGCCAAGGCTAAAACGCCTGTAACACCAGAAGCATCATCATTGGCCCCATTAAAAATAACATCTCCTTCTCCACTCTTTTTCATCCCTAAATGATCATAATGAGCAGAAATAATTACATATTCTTCTTTTTTACTTTTTCCTTCCAAAACCCCGATAATATTGGCGCTTGTAATTTCATCTTTAGCCCCTCTCGGCGTAAAATTAAAAGTTTGTCTGTAGGTTTTTAATCCTTCAAAAGGGATTAAACCGATTCTTTTAAACTCGCTTTCTATATATTTAGCGGCCTTTTCAATTCCCTCTGTTCCAGATTTTCTACCTTCCATATCATCTGCAGCTAAGGTGTAGAGATGCTTTTTAACCATCATAGAATCAATGAAAAATGAATTTTCGATTGTTGGTGTTTTTTCGATTTTTGAGTTTACAGTGTTCGCTTCTTTATTACTTCCACAAGAAATTAGTAATGCTGATGCTATTAAAATAGTACCTATTTTTTTCATTATTTTTCGATTTTTAAAAGCCTAAATATAGCTAATTTTATTTCGTATTTTTGCATAAAATTTTACAAATGATTTTATCTGAAATTCCGAATATAAAACACTTAGATACTAATAATTTCTTTCTTTTAGCAGGACCTTGTGCTATTGAAAGTGAAGAAATGGCGCTAAGAATTGCCGAAAAAGTAATTACAATTACTGATAAACTTGCAATTCCCTATATTTTTAAAGGAAGTTTTAAAAAGGCAAACAGAAGTAGAATTGATAGTTTTACAGGTATTGGAGATGAAAAGGCATTGAAAATTTTACAAAAAGTTTCAGAAACTTTTCATGTACCGACGGTTACTGATATTCATGAAGTTTCTGACGCCGCTAAAGCTGCAGAATATGTTGATGTTTTGCAGATTCCTGCATTTTTAGTACGTCAAACAGATTTGGTCGTTGCGGCTGCACAAACAGGAAAAGTTGTCAACTTAAAAAAAGGACAGTTTATGAGTCCTGGCGCCATGAAACATGCCGTACAGAAAGTAAAAGATGCAGGATCTCAAAAAGCATGGATTACAGATAGAGGAACCATGTTTGGATACCAAGATATGATTGTTGATTTTAGAGGAATTCCTGAAATGCGCAAATTTGCTCCTACAATTTTAGATGTTACGCATTCTTTACAACAACCAAATCAAACAACTGGTGTTACTGGCGGAAGACCAGAAATGATTGAAACAATTGCCAGAGCCGGAATTGTAAATCATGTAGATGGATTATTTATTGAAACTCATTTTGATCCTGCAAATGCAAAATCTGACGGTGCAAATATGTTGCATTTAGATAATTTGGAAAAATTATTAACGAATTTGGTTGCCATCAGAAAAACAGTGAACAATTTATAAAACATCCTGTATCGTTATTTCAGCTTGCAAGGTTTTTAAAATCTTTTAGGAAAAAGAACCATTATAAAAATAATAGAATGGTAAAATTTTGGATTATTGCAGGATTTATCTGCTTTGTATTAATGTTTATTTTGATAAAATTCACATGCGTGCCTATTATGTTGTTAAAACGGAGCAATGTTTTGACTTTTTAAACTAAAAAAAGAAGACTAAAAAAACGCTGATATGAAATCAAAACAAAAAAGTAGTTGCATCCTATTTAGTTTAAATTTCTACTTATAAAATTAATGAAACAACTGATTACTCTTTTTCTATTTTTCAGTATTTCTTTAAATTCTCAAGATTTTTCTGATGTTGATACAAAGATTCTTGACTACCCTCGCTTTTCTAAAGCAGAAGATTTAGCCAATCAAATTAAAAAAGATTTTAGGACTGATTTAGAAAAAGCGAGAGCAGCTTTTTTTTGGTTGACACAAAACATCCGCTATAACTTAAAAGAATATTACAACCCGAAACCAAGACGATTTCGTATTGAATTTTCATCCGAAGCTGAAAAAAATAATAAATTACAAGCTTTAAAATACCAGTTAGTTGCAGACATGTTTCAAAATAAAACAGGAGTTTGCGAGGAATATGCACAGGCTTTTAAAATACTTTGCGATTTATTAAATATTGAATCTGAAGTAATTAAAGGATATGTTAGAAATAATCCCAATGAAATTGGTACAACTTCTACCGCGGTAAACCATGCCTGGAACGCCGTGAGAATTGATGAAAAATGGCTTATTTTAGATGCTACTTGGGCAACTGGTTATAATTCTGGAAACCAATGGGTTCGTGAATTTAATCCGTATTTTTTTGACATTCCTAAAGATAAAATATTTAAATCTCATTATCCCGAAGAAACTATTTGGGTTTTGCGTTTTGGTAACATGACTTTGCAAGATTTTTACAAGCAACCTCTTTATAAAGCTACTTTCTTGGGTTTACAAACTGACTTAATTTCTCCAAAAACTGGCACGATTAGAATGAACGCATCTAAAAATATAGCGCTAAAATTTAAAAATTTTGACACCAATTTAAGCGTATTATATCGTTTTAAGGGATCTAAAAAATCACAAAAACCCCTGATCAAAACGGTAGGAGACATTACTACGATGATTCTAAAAAATCCGCAAAGAAATACAGACTTAATTTTATTTATAAATCAAGAAGATGCTTTGTATTTTAAAGTGAAGATGCGGTAATTATTTCCTTTTATTTTACAGCTATTTGTATACCTTTAGACTTAACTATTCGAGACTAACATTGAAAACAAAAATTACAATGAATTTAAAATGAACTAAAAACAGTCATAAATTGAAGTTATAAATTCTTTTAAGGACTATTAATTAGAGAGAAAGTATCCTAATATGAAACTTACTGATGTTAGGTTATAAAACAACTCAATCCAGAAAATCATCCAATCTATAACAATTTTACATACTCATCTTATGGATCAATAATATTGTTAAAAAACAAAAATATTATAGATAAAAACCGAGAGAACGTTTGTTATGAAGATAAAAAAATAAACATCTATTTTTGGTATGAATAAAACTAGATCTTACAGGTCTTAAAAACTCAAAAAGATTTGCCTACAGCAAAGTATTTTCTATTTTTGATGCCATATGAACAACTACTTCAAATCCATATTATTAGAAAAAACAGGCGCCACTGCTGTGCAAGAACAAGAAGTCATTCAAGAATTATGGAGTGGTTATGGTAAAATTATGCGCATTTTCTTACAAGGTAGTCTCTTAAAAAGTGTGATCGTAAAACACATACAACTGCCAGAACAAAGTCTACATCCTAAAGGATGGAATTCAGAAATAGGACATCAACGAAAGCTAAAATCTTATCAAATAGAAACTGCTTGGTATCAAAATTATAGTGCACAAAGTACCGCACGTTTGCCCAAATGTTATGGTATTGCTCATCAAAATGATGAAGTGCTCATTGTTCTAGAAGATTTAGATGCTGCTGGGTATTCGTTGCGCAAACAAAACATTTCTTGGCTCGGCATTGCAGCCTGTTTAGAATGGTTGGCAAAATTTCATGTAAGTTATCTGGGTAAAACACCCGAAGACCTTTGGAAAATTGGTACGTATTGGCATTTAGACACAAGACCTCAAGAACTTGAAGCACTAAAAGATATCGACTTGAAAGAAGCTGCGGCTAAAATCGATCGTAAATTAAACTCTTGTATGTACCAAACTTTGGTGCACGGTGATGCCAAATTAGCAAACTTTTGTTTTTCTGAAAACGGACAAGTAGCAGGAGTAGATTTTCAGTATGTAGGTGGTGGTTGCGGCATGAAAGATGTTGCTTATTTTATAGGAAGCTGTTTGGATGAAGAAGATTGTGAACGCTTAGAAACTAAAATTCTAGACACGTATTTTAGCTATTTACAAAGGGCTTTGGGAAATAAAAATGAAGCGTTAGAGAGAGAATGGCGGGATTTATATCCTGTAGCTTGGGCAGATTTTCATCGGTTTTTAAAAGGATGGAGTCCGGGGCATTGGAAAATAAATAGCTATAGTGAACGCCTGACCAAAGCAGTCATTAAAACTCTTTAAAATGGATTTACAACACCTTACAAAAATTGCTATAAAAGCAGCACTCGCTGCCGGAAAGGTCATACAAAAAGCCATGAATCAAGAGGTAATCGTCGAAAAAAAAGAAGGAGGTGATAGCTATGGGTCACAAGTGGTAACTGCCGTAGATCTCGCTTGTGAAAAGATTATTTTTTCGCATTTAAAACCAACTTGTACTGCCTTTGATATTGCCTTATTATCCGAAGAAACCGAAGATGACGAAAGTAGATTTCAAAAAGATTATTTTTGGTGTATTGACCCGATGGATGGTACTTTGGCTTTTATCAATAAATACCCAGGGTTTTCGGTATCCATTGCTTTGGTAGCTAAAGATGGTACACCCCATATTGGTGTAGTTTACGACCCTAGCAAAGACCATCTCTACTATGCTATTAAAGGAAAAGGCGCTTTTAAAAATGGTGAAAAATGGGAGGTTACCGCTACAAATGACTATTTAACGTATGCAACGGATAAAAAGTTAGATGACACCCCAAAACAAGCTCAAATTAAAGAAATAATTCAACATAAAATGAATACTTTAAAGATACAAGAACTGAAAGAAATTTCGGGATCAGGAGCTATTTTAAATGCTATTTTGGTTGCAGAAAACGCACCCGCTATCTTCTTAAAACTACCTAAAAAAGAAAAAGGTGGTGGTAGCATTTGGGATTTTGCAGCTACTGCTTGCATCTTTCAAGAATTAAATCTAAAAGCTACTGATTTTAATGGAGACTCCTTAAATTTAAACAACAAAAAAAGCACTTTTATGAACGACCAAGGTGTTTTTTATAGTAGTTTGACAAAAGGTTTAAAATACTGATCTTTTTGATTTTTAAAAACAAACTATTTCAATTATCAAGAAAAATGAGCCAAAAAAAAGACTCTCCATATTGATTAATTCAATAGTATGGAGAGCCTTTGTAAGCTAATGGTTGCACTGTATTAATGTGCTATTCAATTAAATTAGCCGAATTTCTATTGCCATTAATATTTGTATACCAATCTAATGCAGGATTTGACGTTACAAAATCATCAAAATTAGGAAATGCTTCTAAAATTGAAATACCTTCTTTAGGCCAAGGTAAATCAACAGGAAGATCTGTTAACACCCAAGGAAACCCATTATTGTTAACAAAGAGGTTAGTGCCTGAAGACTTATCATCACAACGTGAAAAGTTATTCTCGTCATTATACATAGAAGGCGAATTTAAAGCCGCAAAATTACGATGTAACTCATTGTATAAAGGATGTATTTCATGCCCCATTTCTCCGTTTTGCAATATAAACTCGTCATAAGCACCGTTGATCTTGGTAACGGTTCCTGAGATTACTGGAATATTTGCATAATCAATTCGAACGGTATTTATGATTGCCCCTGTATTACTAGTATAAATCGATTTTATGTTATTGAAGACAAACAACGTTGTATTATTTTCGGTATCATGCACTCTTGTAATTTCTGCACTATCATAAGCACTCGCTGCATCTAAAGTTAAAACTGCAGTATCGCCATCATCCATCACTCTTAAAACAAAGCTATTATTAAAACCAGCTCCGATTGCCGGAAATTTATAATCGAACTTAATTTCGTTGATTACGCCATTTAAAACTCCTTCTTGGTAACTATAATTATGTACAAAGTCATTTAAATCGTAATCTCCCATACATGGATACAAATCCTCATATAACGAAGTATAAAAACTACCTTCTCCTTGTGGAAAGTTGTAAGAAGCTACATTAGGGTTATTGTCATCTACATCTACACCCGCAATAACACCATCATTATCTTCATCTATCACATTATTATAACCTAATGAGCATGCACTTGGAGAAATAAAAGTATCACAAGTATTTATAACTTTATTATTTCTCATACTTTCGGTAAAACTATCGGAACAGATATCTAATTCTCCTTCAAAGCCTGATGAGTTACCAACAAATGTGATAGCCCCTGTTTCTATAACAGAATATGCCTTGCTTCCTTTTATTTTAGCATTAGACTGAATACTTGCCGATTTAAAAACAGAACCTTCTTTAATCGTTACTTCACTGTCTGAATTATTGATAAAACTACCTGCAATAACCGTATAAGAAGCGTTTGTAAAATCAACTTTTTTATTATTGATAAAATTACCAGCAATAGTGGTTTTACATTCATTGCTAAAAGATCCGTTGCCATTAATTGTAAAGTTACCCGCAACAACAGTTTCAGAGTTTACTTTGTTATGAAACGTTCCTGAATTTGTTACATGTCCGCCGATAGCAAGTCTTCCTCCATCTACATCTAAATGACCGTTTTCTGTTAAATCTACCGATCCAGAAACATTGCAAGTTCCGTTATAAATATTAATATCTTTGGAACTAGCACTTAAATTACCTACTATATTGGTTGTTCCCCAGTTATCAAATGCTGCATCTTTTGAAATATTTATATTGACACCATTAAAGGTACCTACATTGTAAATAGTTGAATTTATAGTTCCTGAAAGTGTTAAAGTAGCTCCTTCCCCTACATATATTTCAAGTTTACCACCATTATCATTTAAAAAACTTGGATTCCAAGAACCACCACTACAAATGTATATGGTTGTTTTTTTATCTACATTAATTCCTTGCGTTGAACTGTTTGTAATACTAAAATCGTCATTGTCATTTCCCGTAAATTCATCGAAATCACCACAGTCCCAAGTTGGCGGTTCATCACCAGCTACGAATGCGCTTGTTTTAGATGAGGTCTTAGCACTTGATTTTCCCGAAGTAGCACTTTTGTTTTCATCTGCATCCACATCTGGTACAATTTCATCTTCAATAACTAAATTTTGTAATTCACTAGGGGTTAGAATCCATTCTCTGGTTCCTATGGCCAAATCAGCTTGTACCGATAATAAACGGATGTGATTTGGCACTTTAACTACATTATTTATTGATGTTTCTCTATCGATTACACCACTATATAATAACTTATAGTTACCGTCTTCCACTTCAAATACTTTCACTCTTACCATGTCTGCACGAGATGTTTCGGACAAATTGATACTTGTATTTTGTAAGGCAATAGGTCTTAAGTCATGACCTTCTGGAACTACTAAAGTTGTGATATCATCCGTAATATAATCTACGGGTTCTGAAACTTCTTTTGTAAATTCATTACTACAACTTTGAAAAAGTGCTAGAAAAAAAATTAGGGTAAAAAATTTTGTTTTCATATGTATTGGTTTTAGGGTTTCCTGTTTAATCATTAGGTAAAAAAAATAATTTTTAGATTGATTCATTTCATTCTTATCACCTTATAAATTTATTGCTTTCTATGCTGTTAAAATATGATATTTATCACAAAATAAATTCGAATAGAGGCTTTCATGAACAATAAAATTAAAACTTATAGCTTTAAAATATTGTATTATACAACTTTTAAACGTTCTATATCGATGATGAGCATTTTTTTCTTTCGATAAATCGAAAAGAACCTTAATTAAACTAGATGATATATACATAATTGTAGTAATTCAAATTAAAACCAATACATAAAGTATTGTAATTTTAGTGCTCCCCATGATTTATAATTATTATTGAACCCAGAATTTATTACTTTCTACTCTTTTAAAATAAGATATTCATTATAACAAGAATTCTTAAATATTTTTCTTTTGAATAGATTTTGGGTTTATCAAAATTGATTTGAACGATTATAAATTAAAGAAATAAAGAAGTTCTTACAATAATTTCAATGTAAGAAATTCTTTACTTCTTTTTTAATTTAGCTACTCCTTTAAAATAATTCTAGCCTTAAGTTTGTAATTGATTAAAATAGTTTTTTGTTAAAAAATTATGATGATTTATATTCTTTAAGAACTGTTTTCAATTTAAGATTAAATTAAATCTTGAAGACTAAAAAAAGGACGTTTGTAATATATGAGCTGTATATAGAATAAACGAAGTATTTTAAAGAACAATTGCTTTTATAGGTGCGATTGTAGGTGTCTTACTATAATTTTTAGACGGAAGAAATATAGACATTTATCCGTTCAGAAAGAAGAAAAGACTATTGTCCTTTCTTTTCTTCTGAAAAATATAAAATATCTATCTCTAAAATTTGCGTTTGTTACTTGAACTTAAGTAATGTTTTAAATAAAAAAAAGCGCCTTAATTTTTTTCTTAAGACGCTCCAGAATCGTATAAATACACCCTACAGTATTTACACTTCCTTATTTAATTTGTAGTATCTAGATAATTTTTTAAAAGCTTCATCACTTATTAGATATTAAATGGAGTTTTAACAATAAAACTATAAATAATCAGGCTAAATTTCTTTTTAAATTATGCAAGGCTTCAACTTTAATATTAATAAAAAATTAAATTTATAAGACTCGTCAAAGTTAAATAATTAGTTCCTGTATCCCCATGACCGTAGTCATGCTAAAGTTTAATTTTTTCCTTATAATTAAATGATTTTGTTTAATACTGATCCTATTTACGATTTAGAGAACTGTTTAAATCTTCATTAGATGCAAACTATATCCATTAAAATCACTTTTTAAAAAAATTAGACATATACTTTTCTTAAATCTGATGTTGATTTAAATTTAAAAACCTAATTAGCTTAAACAATTCACAATGAAGACTAGTATGTTGTCAACTTAAAAAATTTAAAAAATGTTTTTAGCATTTGAATCGATAAGTTGATTGATAAAATTGAGAAAGGGAAGAAACAAGAGAAAAAAGTCATAACAGTCGCTGCATCTGATAAAGATTGTATGCTAGGTATTGTAACTAGATTAAGACCTGTAGTATAAAGACCTATTGCACAGGTCAAAAGAATTGCTAATTGTTTTAAAGTATTCGTTTTCATAATTGGGGGAAATTATAAGTTTATAAATTATTGATATTCAAATTTACAATTAAATAAAGGTCTAAATGCCAAAAAAAGGTGCGTAGTAGTATTTGAGCTTTTTAGAAAATAAATGTACTAGAATAAGGAATAAGTGTTTTTAAACAAAAAAAACAATTTAAACTATATTTTTTTGAAGCATTGTGGCACTAATACACCTTTAAAAAAAAGAAATAAGTTAAAAATACACACGATTTTTGGTAACATTAATCCAATAGAATATGGAAGCCTCTATATCATTAACACCAATTTAGATGTATAGTAACGTGTAAATAAATTGAATTATTTTTTTATTCATTCAACTTTAAAAGGATTCGTACCGCTTTTGTAATGGTGATTTTTTAAAACAAAGAAGCGAAAATTAAACGATTTATTACGACATTATATGTTTAAAATCGTATGAACACCAATTCTAAAGATTTATAAGCATAGCTGCATTGGCTTTTTGTCCAATAACGCTCTTTACTTTATAAAACTTGTGCCCATTATTCTGATTTTACCTTGCCTTCCTAAATAACAAATGGAATAAGATTATTTGTCTGTGATCGAATAGTGAAATATCTCTAAAAATATCTGTGTATAAACAAACTACAAAGAACACTGTATAATTAATGCTTACGAATCTAGAGATCGAAATAAAAAAACCAGCACTAATTATTTAAACGATTCTAACTTTTACATTTTAAAAGTCATGATTGGTAAAGATGAATGGTTTGAAATATCTTCAGAAATACTTCCAGAGAAAATATGAGACAGTCCTTTTCTACCATTTGTAATGAGCGTTATTAAATCTGCTCCTATTACATCTGAAAATGTTAAAATCCCCTCTTCAATAGATTTTGCACAAACAAAATTAACATTGATTAATCTATCGATATTTCCTTCTGCTTGCATTAAAAAATTATTTGCAAGAAAGTCCATTTCTGGAGTTGTCTTAAAATTTTCGTTAGGTAAATTTACATATAAAAGATGTTTTCTAGCATTAAAAAAGTCTAATGAATTTAATACCTTTTTAAAGCCAACAATTGATTCTTCAGAAAAATCTGTAGCAATAACAATATCAGAAAAATTAACATCTCGCAACTCATTTTTCAAGACTAAAACAGGTACATCCGCATATCTAATTACTTTTTCTGTATTAGAGCCGAAGAAGAATTCTTTTAACCCACTTGACCCATGAGAACCCATAATTATAAAGTCTGCATCCACTTCGTTTACAATTGAATTCAACTCACTAAAGACTTTAGAACTCTTAATAATAGGTATCACTTTAACGCCTGCTAAATAATCTTTCTCTAGAAAATTTTTAAATCTTTTTTCTGCTAACTTTGTAATAAGTATGGTTTTTTCTTGGCTATACTCATTACTTTGTGATAAACTTACATCTGGTAAATCTAACATGTGCACTGCATAAACCAAAATGTCTATTTTTTTTGATAAAAGTGCAGCGGCTCTCAATGCGAACTCTGAATATTCAGAGAAATCTACGGGTATTATTATCTTTTTCATAGGTAATTATTTTTAAATACTGAACAAATATAAGTTTTTTTTCGAATATTTTTTAAGACATTTATCACGTTTTTACAAAAAAAGCTATTGCTTATATAATTGCTGAATTAAGACTTCGGCAGGTTTATTTTGTGGTGTAAATCTATTGTTATTTTCTCCTCCAACATAATCATGCCTGTGAAACCATTTCCAAATAAAACCACCGGCAAACCAGTCTTCATTCCAAAACTGATTGTGTATCGCCTTTAAAGCATCTGACTGAGCTTGTAAATTTATATTCCCTTCTACTCTATTAGAATCCCAAGGTTGTTTGCCATTAAAATCCATACTTCGATAACCAAATTCGGTGAATAAAATAGGTCTATCGAACTTTTTTTGAATTCTCATAATTTCTTCTTTATGAGGTTTCCATCCACTTTCAAATTCTTGTATTGTGGGCGATTTTTTATCACTCAAAGGAAAATAAGCATCAATCCCAATCAAATCAATTTCTCCCCAAAAAGGAACCCTTTTAAATTCGTCCCAATTTGCAGCATATGTTAATTTTCCTTCAAATATTTTTCTAATTTCTAAAATTAGTTTTTGCCAATATTGTGGTCTTTGCATTACAAATTTCTCCAATTCTGTGCCGATACAAAACATATCTGCCCTAATTTCTTGTGCTGCTCTTGCATAGGTTAAAATAAAATCTGAATATGATTCTTCTAAAATAGTCCATTTTTCTTCAGAATCCATTGCGATATCACCTGTAAATTCTCCACGCCAAACCCAAATTTGAGGTTTTACCATCACTTTTATGGTGTTTTTTTGAAACTGTTTTGCATATTGTAACAATCCGTTTTTAGTTTCTCCAAACCATTGCCTATTTGAGTTATGTGTTATTTTTGGCGATGCTAATTCTCTAATAAAACCAAAAGGCATCAAGGCAACATAATTACTTTGCGCCTTAATAACTGGGGCTATATGAGTAGCATCAATGGTATCTCTTGATGCCACAAAACTTAATCCATTAATTTTTTTGGTTTGACTTTTACACGATAACTGTAAAAGAATTAGTCCGAATAAAAAGAAGTATTTTGTTTTCATAAATATTTTTAAAAATAGTGATTTTCATCAAAATAAAACTCGTATTACCATTTAAATTTATAGCGCATTGTGCATAAATTGAATTCTTAAAATTAGAACATAAGCAAAAATAAACGATTTATTGCAACATGATAAGGTTAAATTGGCAGTAAAACTATATTAAAAAGAGCTTAACTTAGTTTAATTTTTATTTAAATCTATTCTAAATTACAGTTAAAACTTAAGGTCTTACCTTTAACATCGACTTAAAGGCAATAATCAATCAACTAACTATGGAACATATTGTTATTATTGGAAACGGAATTTCTGGTGTTACCGCCGCAAGGCATATCAGGAAAAATTCTGATCATAAAATCACACTAGTTTCTGCAGAAACAACATATTTTTTTTCTAGAACGGCACTTATGTACGTCTATATGGGACATATGAAGTTTGAACACACACAACCTTATGAAAATTGGTTCTGGAATAAAAATAACATCGATTTAAAAGAAGGTTTTGTAACAGCAATAAACACGGATAAAAAAATATTAGAATTCAAGGATTCTTCGGCACTTTCTTATGATAAACTAATTCTTGCAACAGGTTCTAAACCCAATAAATTCGGGTGGCCCGGACAAGATTTAGAAGGAGTTATGGGGATGTATCATAAACAAGATTTAGAAAATTTAGAAAAACACGCTCCTAATAAAGAAGTGTGTAAAAGAGCCGTAATTGTTGGTGGCGGATTGATAGGAATTGAGCTCGCAGAAATGCTAAGAAGCAGAGATATTCCGGTTACATTTTTAGTTCGTGAAGCTAGTTTTTGGAATGGTGTTTTACCTGCACAAGAATCAAAAATGATCAATAAACACATTCAAGATCATCATATAGATTTGCGATTGAGCACCAATTTAAAAGAAATTAAAGCGGATGAAAATGGCCACGTAAAATCGGTTATTATTGAAGAAACAGGAGAAGAAATCTTTTGTAATGTAGTCGGATTAACTGCAGGAGTTACACCGAATATTGATTTTATAAAAAACTCAAAAATAGAAACTAATAGAGGAGTTTTAGTCAACCGTTACCTAGAAACCAACATTCCTGATGTTTTTGCTATTGGAGATTGTGCCGAACAGCATACAGCTATTGGGCAACGCAGAAATATTGAAGCTGTTTGGTATACAGGCCGCATGATGGGAGAAACCCTAGCACAAACAATTTGTGGAAATAAAAGAGCATACAAACCAGGACATTGGTTTAATTCTGCAAAATTTTTAGACATTGAGTATCAAACTTATGGCTGGGTTTTTAGTGAACGAAACAAGCAAGAAAATGAAGAATACTTTCAGTGGCAACATGCAAAAGAAAATATGTGCATCACCATTTCATATGATAAAAATACGAATCAATTTTTAGGGATTAATACCTTTGGAATTAGAATGCGCCACGAAATTTTTGATAAATGGCTCACAGAAAATAAACCTATTACCTATGTTTTAGAATTTTTAGCCGATGCTAATTTTGATCCTGAATTTTATAAATTATATGAAGCTGAAATTGTAGCGAAATTCAATGAAGAGAAAAACACAAATATTCAATTAAAGAAAAAAAGTTGGAAACGAATTTTCTCAAATAACTAGAATTAAGCAAGCATCAAAATCTTTCAATTAAAACTCATAACATAAAATTATCATTGTGAAATTTATAAAACAAACTGGTTTAATCGTCTTCCTTATAGGATTGACAATTTTTATAGGAACTATTTTTACAGGCTCATTCAGTTTAACACCGCAAGAATTAGATACTTTTATTGCCGAAAAAGGGTATAAAAGCAAAGTGATAAAAGACGAACTTTCTAAAGGAATTGTAAACCAAGAAGGTTTAAATATTTTTGCTTTTTCTCATAAAGTAATTACAGCCTTCGAAACCTCCAACAATTATTATGATGCATTAATTGAAAAATATAATGCTGAAAAAAATTGGACTCAAAAAGGAGCACAATATCAATACAAAATACCGGATAAAATACGAAGCATTAGTTTTGCGCTAGCAAAAAAAGCTGGTAAAGGATTCACAGCGAACAACCAAGTTTTGATGTGGTTTTTAACTTTTGGCTTGGGCATTATTGGCGCATTACTTTACATTATTCCTGATGTTGTTTTATTAGGCAAACCTGGTATTAAAAACGATGGAATCTTTTTAAACCCTGCTACAAATCGTGGTTGGATAGGTTGGTTTGCTTTTTTCTTTTTAGTTACTTTTTATATACTCCTTTATTTCTATCCAGATTTTATTGTAAACTGGGTGTATTTAGTAGATCCTATTAGCAAATCTATTAGCGGAAACCCTGCAAGTCAATGGTTTTTATATGGTTTTTTATATTGCATAGTTATGATTGTTATGGCCGTAAGAATGTATATAAAATACCGCCATAATAAATACCAAATTCTAAGAACAACCTCTGTTTTATTCTTTCAAATTGTATTTGCTTTTTTAATTCCAGAAATTTTAGTTCGTTTTGATAAACCTTGGTACGACTTTAAAAATGCGTTTCCTTTAGACTATGATTTTTTCTTTAAATGGAACTTAAACGAGTTACTTGCTAGTGGTACATTTGGTTTATTTATTTTAGTTTGGGGTGTTGTTTTAACAATTGTTGTGGTACCTATTATGGTCTATTTCTTTGGGAAAAGATGGTATTGCTCTTGGGTTTGCGGCTGCGGCGGTTTGGCAGAAACATTAGGAGATCCGTACCGACAATTATCAAGTAAAACATTACTTTCTTGGCGCGTAGAACGCATAGTAATTCATTCCGTTTTAATTTTTGTTTTGGTGATGACAGGTTTTGCATTATATACGTTCTACTCCGGATCAAATCAGGTTATCGGAATCAAAACACAAACAATTCAAGACATCTATGGCTTTTTAATAGGATCTATTTTTGCAGGGGTTATTGGCACTGGATTTTATCCTATTTTTGGAAATCGGGTTTGGTGTCGCTTTGGTTGTCCATTGGCGGCTTATTTAGGTTTTGTGCAACGTTTTAAATCAAGATTTAGAATTACTACCAATGGCGGACAATGCATTTCTTGTGGAAATTGCTCTACGTATTGTGAACAAGGAATTGATGTAAGAGCCTATGCCCAAAAAGGTGAAAATATTATACGCTCTAGCTGTGTAGGTTGCGGAATATGTTCTGCCGTTTGCCCAAGAGGCGTTCTAAAGCTAGAAAACGGCCCAGAAAATGGAAGAATAAATCCGACAGAAATTTTATTAGGAAATGATGTTGATTTAATGGGACTGGTAAATAAAAAATAAAAAAACCTTCCGAAAGCTAGTCTAAAGGAAATGGTTTTTTCTCTTTAAAATATTTTCTATAAATCTCTGTGAATCCCATGATATATTGTATTAAAATATTAAAAAAACACTAATCTCCTTGGCATCAAAAAAAGAAATATGATTTTTTAATGACCGTAAATTTGATCACTAAAATGCTACTATAAAAAGGAAGTATCAACAAAAGAAGAACATTTTAAGCATCATTTAGCCACTAAATATTGGTACTTTTGCGCCAGAAATATGCTACATAAATTTTAAAATATTAAAAAATAAAAGAGTGGACGGATTTTTCTTCTTTAAAAAAGAGAATCATCTAAACGATTTAAGAGAATGAAACCTATTATTAAAGTAATTATTCCTGCTTATAACGAGCAAGATTCTATTGAAAACGTCATTAAAGACATTCCTGAAATTGTTGATGAAATTATTGTCATTAGTAATAATTCTACGGATGCAACTGAAATAAATGCTAAAAATGCGGGTGCAACAGTATTATCCGAAAATAAAAAAGGCTATGGTTATGCTTGTCTTAAAGGGATGGATTATATTTCAAAACAAAAAACGAAACCTTCTATTATTGTTTTTTTAGATGGAGATTATTCTGATTATCCAGAACAATTAACAGAAATTATTGCCCCTATTTTACAGGATAACATCAATTTTGTAGTTGGAGCTCGTGTAAAAGAATTGCGCGAAAACGGCTCAATGACTCCTCAACAAGTTTTTGGTAATTGGCTAGCGACCAAATTAATGAAGTTATTTTTTAATGCAAAATTTTCTGATTTAGGCCCTTTTAGAGCTATTAAATATAATGAATTATTAGCATTAAAAATGCAAGATAAAACCTACGGTTGGACAGTAGAAATGCAATTAAAAGTTTTAAAACAGAAAATGAGTTATGTAGAGATTCCTGTTAAATATAGAAACAGAATTGGCGTCTCTAAAGTTTCAGGCACAGTAAAAGGTTCTATCTTTGCAGGTATAAAAATTCTTGGTTGGATTTTTAAATACAGTTTTAAATAATGGTTTTAGAATATTTAGTTATCATCATTTATACATGCTGTCTGGTGCTAATTTTTATCTATGCATTGGCACAGCTAAATCTACTTATAAACTATATAACATACAGAAATAAAGAAGATCTCTCGCCAAAATTCAATTTTAAAAACCCTGATGAAATTCCTTTTGTCACCATACAATTGCCCGTTTATAACGAGCTATATGTAATGGAGCGTTTGCTTAAAAATATTGTAAAATTAAAATATCCTTTAAAAAAATTAGAGATTCAAGTATTAGATGACTCTACGGATGAATCTGTGCAAATGACTGCAAAGCTCATCAAAAAAATTCAAAAAACAGGAATTGATATTCAACATATTAGAAGATCTAATAGAAATGGATTTAAAGCGGGTGCGTTAAAAGAAGGTCTTAAAACGGCTAAAGGAGAATTTATTGCCATTTTTGATGCTGATTTTTTACCAAAAACAGACTGGTTGCTTCAAACTGTTCCTTATTTTAAAGATTCAGAAATCGGTGTTGTGCAAACAAGATGGGGGCACATCAATAGAAATTATTCTGCGCTTACTAGAATTCAAGCTTTTATGCTCGATGCTCATTTTACTTTAGAACAAGTAGGTAGAAATAGCAAAGGTCATTTTATTAATTTTAATGGTACAGCCGGAATTTGGCGTAAAACATGTATTTATGATGCCGGTAATTGGGAAGGTGATACACTGACTGAAGACATCGATTTAAGTTATAGAGCACAACTTAAAAACTGGAAATTTAAATATCTAGAAAAGGTAGAAACCCCAGCAGAATTGCCCGTAGTAATTAGCGCGGCAAGATCGCAACAGTTTAGATGGAATAAAGGAGGTGCAGAGAACTTTCAAAAAATGCTTAAACGCATTATTACCAGTAAAAACATTTCTTTGAAGACAAAAATTCATGGAATCTTGCACTTATTAAATAGCTCTATGTTTATCTGCATTTTTGTGGTGGCTGTTTTAAGTGTTCCTATGTTATATATTAAAAATGAATATGCCCATTTAAAAAACTACTTTTATGTGATGAGCTTTTTCGTTGCCAGCTCTCTTATATTTTTTATTTGTTACTGGTATATGTATAAAAATATTTATGGAAGTGGCTTTGTAAAATTCATTAAATATATTGGCGCATTCTTTACTTTTTTCTCAGTAGCGATGGGCTTTTCTTTACACAATACTATTGCCGTTTTAGAAGGTCATTTAGGTAAAAAAAGTGAATTTATTCGGACGCCTAAATTTAATATTACCACTTTAAAAGACGGCTGGAAAAAGAACAAATACATTAAACAGAAACCTTCTGCTCATGTAATTTTAGAAGGATTGCTTGCCATTTATTTTATTTTCGGAATGTACAGCGCTTTTATTGTTGGAGATCAAGGAGGAGATTTTGGTTTATTTCCTTTTCATTTTATGCTTTTCGCAGGATTTTCTTATGTATTTTTTAAATCTATTTTTTCTAAAGCATAATGTCTTTTTACTATAAATATAAAGACGCTTTTCTTATCTTTTTTAGTGTAATTATTTACTTTGTATTTGCTTATTTTTTAGAAAGAACTGCCTTCAATAAACTACTGATACTATGGGTTTTGCTATTTGGATGTTTTTATCTGCTCATAAAAAGCAAACAAATTTCATTTAAAACACTCGTTGTCATTGCTGTTATTTTTAGATTGATATTTCTCTTTGCTACTCCAAATTTATCACAAGATTTTTATCGATTTATTTGGGATGGCAGAATGATTCTTGAAGGATTCAATCCCTACATATCTTTACCACAAACATTTATTCGAGAAGGATTGCATCCAATTGCAGAAGCTTCAACTTTATACGAGGGAATGGGCACTTTAAATGGAAGCAATTACACAAATTATCCGCCCTTAAATCAACTTTGTTTTTTAATTGCAGCCATTTTGTCTAGTAAAAGTATTTTTGGAGCTATTCTAGTTTTAAGAATCATCATTATTCTCGCTGAAATCGGAATTTTATTTTTTGCCAAAAAACTATTGGTAAAATTACAAATTCCTATAAAAAATGTTTTTTGGTATGCACTAAATCCGTTCATCATCATAGAAATGACTGGCAATTTACATTTTGAACCCGTAATGCTTTTCTTTTTGATTTTTGGTATGTACAAACTTTATCAACAAAAATGGATTTTGGCTGCAATTCTTATTGCTTGTTCTATTGCTGTAAAATTAATTCCGCTGTTATTTTTACCTTTATTTTTTCAATGGTTTGTGAAGCCTAAGGTTATTTTAAAAGAAGTGAAGCCCTCTCTTTCTTCTAAAAACAAGACGAATATAAAGAAAGAAAAATGGACTCTTAACGATATAGGAATCAGCAAACTAATTACTTTTTACGGAATTGTTTTCCTCATAAATATTCTTCTATTCCTTCCTTTTTATTCACCCGAATTAATTACAAACTATAGTAATTCCGTGGGTTTATGGTTTAAGACTTTTGAGTTTAATGCAAGTTTCTATTATCTTTTTAGAGAAATCGGCTATTTATTTAGAGGATATAATGAAATTGCTATTATTGGAAAAATAACCCCCATTCTGACTATTATTTTCCTACTTATGGTAACTTTTTTCAGAAAAAACACCCCTTTAAAACAATTATTTACAGCAATGTTATTTGTATTATGTTTTTATTATTTTACCACCACAACCTTACATCCTTGGTATTTGGCAACCCCCTTAATACTATCTATTTTTACAAAATATAGGTTTCCTGTTGTCTGGAGCTTGGTCATTATTTTAAGTTATCAAGCGTATGCAAATTCGCCTTGGCAAGAAAACTTATGGTTTGTTTTTATTGAGTATTTGGTTGTATTTTTGTATTTAATTTATGAAATAAAGGATACAAAGAACCAAAATAGGATAATTTAATAATTTCTTAAAAACAGAGTGGTTATATTTTTATATCTTGCCCAATAACTTTAAACTATGAAAAAACTTACTATAAAAGATATCGCTAAAGAGTTTAATGTTTCAATATCTACGGTTTCAAAAGCTTTAAATGATAGCTACGAAATAAGTGAAACAACTAAGAATAAAATTCAAAAATACGCCAAAGAAAACAACTACAAACCCAATTTTAATGCATTAAGCTTAAAAAACAGAAGTACAAAAACTATAGGGATTATAATTCCTACTATGTTAAAGTATTTTTTTGCACAAGTTTTTAAAGGGATAGAAAAAACAGCATTAGAAAGAGGATATAAAGTAATTACTTGTATTTCTAATGAATCTTTTGACAAGGAAGTTGAAATTATTGAAATGCTTTCTAACGGCAGTATCGACGGATTTCTTGTTTCTTTAGCTAAAGAAACAGAACTGAAAGAAGATTATAAGCACCTTCAAGACACTATAAAAAACGGAACGCCCATTGTGATGTTCGACCGGGTTGCGCAAACCTTAGATTGTGATAAAATAATTACAGATGATTTGAATGCTGTAGAAAATACGGTGGAGTTTCTATACAAAAGTGGTCATAAAAATATTGCTTTTGTTTCTACAATGAGTGATTTTCATATCGGAAAACAGCGTTTTATGGGATATAAGAAAGGATTAGAAAATGTTGGTTTACCGTATAATGATGATTTAGTCGTTAATATATTTGACAGAGATTACAAGCAATATGAGACTATTTTAATTCCTTTTTTAGAAAAAAATAAGATTGATAGTATTATTACTACAGGCGAATCTGCCGCAGTTGCCTCTATGAAAGCAGGAATAAAAACAGGACGTAAAATTCCACAAGACTTATCTGTCATTGCATTTTCTAACGGAATTTTAGCGAGACATTCTAGTCCTAAAATGACAACCATTAGTCAGCATGGAGAACAGATGGGAGCATCTGCAGCTAAAATTTTAATTGATAAATTAGAAAATAAAAATACAGACACCCTAACCAAAGTCATTACCACCGATTTAGTAATAAGAGATTCTACCAAGTAAATATGATTGATTTTTCTAAAGTAAAATTAGTGGTTTCTGATATGGATGGTACTTTACTCAACTCAAAAGGAGAAGTTAGTCATCGTTTCTTTCATCTTTTTAAAGAGCTACAAAACCGTAATATCATTTTTTGTGCTGCAAGTGGCAGGCAACATAATAGCATTGTTTCTAAGTTAGAGGTTATTAAAGAACAAATTTACGTAATTGCAGAAAATGGCGGTATTGCTAAAAAAGGCAATGAAGTATTACTATCTAATTTTTTAAAGCCCGAAAAAGTATTACAACTGATTCCTATTTTAAGAGAAATTAAAGGCGCTAATATGGTGCTATGTTGCAATGACGCCGCCTATATAGAAAGTAAAGACGAACGTTTTATTGAACTATTCCAAGAATATTATCATAGCTTTGAAGTAGTCGAAAATTTAATTGAAACTGCAAAAACAATCCCTGTTTTTAAGGTTGCCGTCTATCACTTTGAATCCTCTGAAAATTATATTTACCCAGTAATTAAACATTTAAACAAAGAAATTTTACTCAAAGTATCCGGTAAAAATTGGCTCGATATTTCTGATGAAAAAGCCAATAAAGGAAATGCATTAAGAGCCGTACAACAACTTTTAAATGTAACCAAAGCAGAAACGATGGTTTTTGGTGATTATCATAATGATATAGAAATGATGCTAGAAGCAGACTTTAGTTTCGCGATGAAAAATGCACATAAAGACATTACAGAACTCGCTAAATATGCTACTGAAAGTAATGATAATTTTGGAGTGGAGATTATTTTAGAAAAACTGGTTAAAAACTAAACTCCGAAAACCGAAAGTACTAACTTTCTAGAACCTCCATAGTTTCTGTGTTCACATAGATAAATTCCTTGCCAAGTTCCAATATTTAATTTTCCTTTTGTAATTGGCACCTCCACTGAACTTCCTAATAAAGAAGATTTTATATGTGCAGGCATATCGTCACTGCCTTCATACGTATGAATGTAATAAGCCACATTTTCTGGAACCATTTTATTAAAATGACTCTCAAAATCAACTCTAACCGTAGGATCTGCATCTTCATTAATTGTTAAACTTGCCGAAGTATGTTTTATAAATACTTTTAAAAATCCTTTTTCTAAAGTTTTTATTTCTGGTAATGCCTTCACAATATTTTCTGTAATGGAATGAAAACCCCTTTTGTAAGGTTTCAGTTCTATTTCTTTTTGTTCAAAAATCATAAAATATCATCATAAGAAACCGTGCTTTGTCGTTCTCTATTTACCGTTAATTTGGTAACGTCTGGCCTCGAATAGTGCCCTACAACATCAAAATTTTGACGTTCTTCTAAAACTCGATTAAAATCTAACGTTTCTATAAGCAATCCTTCTTTATTGATAACCGGCTCTATGATCCATTCTCCATCAGGACCCGCAATACAAGAACCTCCGTTTGCTAAAATAGGTGGGGCATCTTTTACAATTTCATCATAATGAGGAACATCCGAAGGAAAATCAGATTTTGCCATTAAGCAAGAAACAGAAATTACAAAAGAACGAGATTCTCTTGCAATAAAACGTGTAATATCTTTCGTATTATGATCAGAACCTGGCCAAACTGCTACGTGTAAATTTTCGCCCAAACCGTACAAGGCAGTCCTAGGCAAAGGCATCCAATTTTCCCAACAATTTAAACCACCAACGGTAAATTCTTTTAAAGGATGTACTTGCAAACCATTTCCGTCTCCTGGAGCCCACGTTAACCGTTCATCATATGTAGGCTGTAATTTTCTATGAACAGATTTTATGTTTCCTTCTTGATTAATGTACACCAAAGAAGCATAAATACTATGTCCGCCTCTATTTGCTGCACGTTCCATAATTCCTAAATAAATAGCAATGTTGTGTTCTTTTGCCAATTTGCAAATGGAATCCAATTCTCCTTTCTCTATCGTTACAGAATTACGAACATAATGCGCATGAATTTCTTTCTGAGTTTTAGAGTTCCATGTTGCGCCATTTGTTAAGCCAATCCAAAAAGGATAACCAGGCAATAATGCTTCGCCAAATACAATAAGTTCACAATTTTCTTTTGCCGCATCTAAAATTGATTTCTCAATTTTTTCGATTGTTTTTTCTTTGCTTAACCAAACTGGTGAAATTTGTGCTAAGGCTACTTTTAATAGGTTGTTTTTCATCATTAATTTTCTGTTTCTAAAGGAATTGGTGGTGGTGAAATTTCTCTTTGAATTTCAATTGGAAAACTCAACATGATTCCTAAATCAATATTCTCTTTATCTTTAATTGAAACCTTCTCAAAGTTTCTAATTAAATTTAAAATTGTTTTTTTTAATTCTACAGCTTTTTTATTCCTTTCATAAACAAGTTTGACAAATGCATCTTTAGGTGAAGTTGATAAAGATTCAATTTTACCAGTATTCTCATAATGAAGTTTCAAATATTTTTGTATTTCAGATTTTGGGTATTTCTTATCTAAAATAGCGATACTATCCTTACATATTTCTAAACCATTCCTTTCTTTTATAAAGCTCCCAGTATGCGTAAATGGTGATATTTTATAAATATCTTTATCCCCCTCGATAACAATAAAAAGTCTATTTTTTTTGAATAATTCGTTAGAAATAGAATCTATAATTTCTTCATAATTTAAATCATCAATAACAATTTCTTTAGGATTATTCTCTTTGAAAAACTTCTTTGAAGGATAATATGAAATTTCTTTTTTACAGGATGAAACTAGAAGAAATAAAAGAAGCATTTTTTTCATTTTCTATACTTCAATAGAAACGACCAAACCTTCATTAGATCTTATGTTCAAAACAGTTTCATCATCAAAAATTAAGTATTGTCCTTTAATGCCAACTAATTTTCCAATGTATTTTGGTGTTTTTATCAAATTTAAACTTTTAGGTTTCTCAGGATATTTATGCACAGGGAAATTCATACTAGTTTCAGAATTGTTTTCAATAAAATATTGTTGTGCTTCTTCGGGAATAAAAGCTTTCAATCGTTCTCTCCATACTACTAAATCGACATCTTCTATATCATTCTTTAACATTTTACGCCAATTCGTTTTATCGGCAACATGTGCTTTTAAAGCAACTTCGGTAATTCCGGCTAAATATCTATTTGGAGTTTCTACAATTTCAATGGCTTCGTGAGCTCCTTGATCTATCCATCTTGTGGGCACTTGTCCTTTTCTAGTCACACCAACTTTTACATTACTAGAGTTTGCTAAATACACAATATGTGGTTTTAATTGAACCACTTTTTCATAAGCCAAATCTCTATCTTCAATATCTAAATGAGCTTGGCTTAATTCGGGTTTTAGAATCCAATCTGCGGCTTGCGGGATGTCAAAAAAACAAGATTTACAAAAACCTTGTCTATAAACTGTCTTATCTAAATGGCAGTTTAAGCATTCGTATTGTACAAAACTGATAGAAATTTCCTTGTTTAACAACTGATTCATGTTTAAAAAATCAGTTTTCATATCTAAATAATACTGAATTTGCTCTAAATTTTCAGTTTTCATTTTTTTTAACACTCCTTGATATTGCATAACGAAATTTTAGTATTTTTAGCAGTAAACAAACTTACAAAAAAACAGCACTTAAATTATGGCATTTCCCATAGTAAATTCAATCATTTCTTGGTTTTTAAAAAAACGGATTCATCAGATTGAACTATTTTTAAAATACCCTTCTGATGTTCAGCAAGAATTGTTGCTGAAATTAACGTATACGGCAAGAAAAACAGTATTTGGGCAAACGCATCATTTTGATACTATCAAAAATTACAACGATTTTGCAAAGCATGTTCCGATTCAAAAATACGAAAGTATAGAACCTTTAATTGAGCGTTGCAGAAAAGGAGAACAAAATTTATTTTGGCCCACTCAGATAAAATGGTTTGCTAAATCTAGCGGAACTACCAATGCTAAAAGTAAATTTATTCCGGTAAGCAATGAGGCTTTAGAATATTGCCACATGAAAGCAGGTAAAGATATGCTATGTTTATTTATTAATAATAATGAAGAAACACAATTATTTACCGGTAAAGGTTTAAAATTAGGCGGCAGTTCTGATATTCATGAAGATGGTAATTCCTATTTTGGAGATTTATCAGCAATTATTACCGAAAACTTGCCTTTTTGGGCAGATTATAGCTCTGCACCTAGCCAAGAAGTATCTTTAATGGCAGAATGGGAAACGAAAATGGAAGCTATTATTGATGAAACAATTTATGAAGATATTACCAGTTTAGTAGGGGTACCCAGTTGGATGTTGGTCTTATTAAACCGAGTTTTAGAGCGCACAGGAAAAGATAATATTTTAGAAGTTTGGCCAAATTTAGAAGTCTATTTTCATGGGGGCGTTAACTTTAATCCGTATCGAGAACAGTATAAAAAACTGATTCCTAAAAAGGATTTTCAATATTATGAAACCTATAATGCTTCCGAAGGATTTTTCGCCATACAAGATAGAAATGGTTCTAAAGAGTTATTGTTGATGCTAGATTATGGAATTTTCTATGAGTTTATCCCTATGAAAAATTATAAGGGAGAAAATTCTACCACAATTCCACTATCCGAAGTAAAAACGGATGTTAATTATGCTTTAGTCATTACAACCAATAGTGGTTTGTGGCGTTATTTAATTGGTGATACGGTTCGGTTTACATCTTTAGAACCTTATAGAATTAAAATTACCGGAAGAACAAAACACTATATTAATGTTTTTGGTGAAGAACTAAATATTGAGAATGTAGAAGATGCTTTAAAATTAGCATGTGAAAAAACAGCCGCAACAATTACCGACTATACAGTGGGTCCTATTTTTATGAAAGATAAAAACAGTGGTGGTCATGAATGGATTATTGAGTTTAACGAAAAACCTGAAAGCATGAGCTATTTTACAGAACTATTAGACAATGCTTTAAAATCTATTAATTCTGATTATGAAGCTAAAAGATATAATTCTATGGCATTGGCAATGCCTAAAATTCATGTTGCTAAAAAAGATTTGTTTTATGATTGGTTAAAGAAAAGAGATAAATTAGGCGGACAACATAAAGTGCCAAGATTGAGCAATTCTAGAGCTTTTGTTGATGAATTATTAAATCTCTAATTCCGATAAAATTCCTACTGTTATTTTTACCTTACCTAACTAGGCATGATTTTTGATCATTAATATGATAATTTATCAAAAACAAAACGACCTCTCTAATGATTAAAAACGTTATTTTAATTATAGTATTCTTATCTTTTAGCTTCGCATCCCACTCCCAAATAATAACCATCATTAACAAAGAAACTAAAGAAAACTTAGAACAAGTAACTATTTTTAACAGAGCCACCAATAACTATGTAACTACTAACGGAAAAGGCCAAGCAAATATTAGCGACTTTATAAACGTAAAAATCCTAGAGATTCGTTTTCTTGGTTTTAAAACAAAATATCTCAGCTATGAAATTTTAAAGAAAAACAACTTTCTAATTCAATTGATTCCTACTGTTTTAAGAACTGATGAAATCGTAATTTCTGCAACAAAGTGGCAACAGAAAACATCCGACTTAGCCTCAAAAATCAAGGCAATCTCCCCTCAAGAAGTCGCATTAATAAACCCACAAACTGCCGCAGATCTGCTAACGGTTTCTGGTAAAGTATTTGTTCAAAAAAGCCAGCAAGGTGGCGGAAGCCCAATGATTAGAGGCTTTGCAACCAACAGATTACTCTACACAATTGACGGTGTTAGAATGAATAACGCAATTTTTAGAGCAGGAAATATTCAGAATGTAATTTCTTTAGATCCGTTTGCCTTAGAAGAAACAGAAATAATTTTTGGACCAGGTTCTGTAATTTATGGAAGTGATGCTATTGGGGCTGTTATGAGTTTTAAAACCCTGTCTCCTAGCCTATCTTTAAACGAAGAAACCTTAATTACGGGGAATGCTTTTAGTAGATTTTCATCTGCTAACGAAGAAAAAACATATCATACAGATTTTAATTTAGGATATAAAAAATGGGCATTTGTTACAAGCTTAAGCTACAACGATTATGGCGATTTACGAATGGGAAACAACGGACCCGACGAATATGTAAGAAATTTTTATGTAGAAAGACAAAATAATCAAGATATTGTCATCTCTAATAAAGACAATAAAATTCAAAATCCCTCTGGTTATACCCAAACAAATTTAATGCAAAAAGTAAGGTATAAACCAAATGAAAAATGGAATTTTGAGTATGGATTTCATTTATCCGAAACCTCTAGCTACGCCAGATATGATCGCCATTTAAGAACAAGAAATGGCAACCCGAGATATGGTGAATGGAAATACGGCCCACAAAAATGGATGATGAATAATTTTGAGATCAACAAAAAAGGAAACAGTCTTTTTTATGATTATGTAACTTTAAGGTTAACCTATCAAAAATTTGAAGAAAGCAGAATTAGTAGAAATTTTAACGATTCTAACAGAAATACAAGAACAGAAAAAGTAGATGCTTATTCTACAAATTTAGATTTCGTTAAAAGTTTTAATAGAAAAAGTAAGTTCTTTTACGGAACAGAATATGTTTTGAACGATGTAAATTCTACAGGAGTTCAAACAAATATTGATACAAATATTTCTCAGAAAGGTCCTAGCCGATACCCCGATGCCAATTGGTCTTCTTTAGGTTTTTATGCATCTAATCAATATGATTTTTCTAAAAAATGGGTGTTACAATCTGGTTTACGTTATAATTTATACAGTTTAAACGCTACCTTTAATACTACTTTTTATCCGCTTCCTTTTACACAAACAACCATAAATGACGGTGCTTGGACAGGTAGTTTGGGGTTGGTCTTTAAACCTGCAAAAGATTGGTTACTAAGTACAAATTTTTCAACAGCTTTTCGATCACCGAATGTAGATGATATTGGTAAAGTTTTTGATTCAGAACCAGGTTCTGTAGTAGTGCCTAATCCCAATTTAAAAGCAGAATATGCTTATAATACAGATGTTTCTATTGCAAAAACTTTTGGTGATTACTTAAAAATTGAAGTAACAGGATTTTATACCAATTTACAAAATGCTATCGTGCGAAGAGATTATACTTTAAACGGTCTTACTGAAATTATGTATGATGGCGAATTAAGCAATGTACAAGCGTTGCAAAACGCTGCAGCTGCAAATGTATATGGGTTTCAAACAAGTTTTGAAGCTGAATTAGGAAAAGGTTTAGGCATTTCATCAGACTTTAATTACCAAAAAGGAGAAGAAGAATTAGACAATGGAGATACAAGTGCTTCTAGACATGCCGCCCCTTGGTTTGGCACCACGCGCGTTACCTATAACGCAAGCAAATTAAAAGCGCAATTTTATGCAGATTATAGCGGTTCTGTAGCTTTTAATGATTTACCAATTACCGAAAAATCTAAAGAGTTTATGTATGCAATTGATGAAAATGGAAATCCATATTCTCCTTCTTGGATCACTTTAAATGTAAAAACGTCTTATCGATTTACAGAAAATTTTTTAATTTCTACGGGAGTAGAAAATTTGGAAGACAAACGTTACCGACCTTATAGCTCTGGAATTGTTTCTCCCGGAAGAAACTTTGTAATCTCTTTAAAAGCAACTATTTAAATTAAACCTTGCGCGCTACAACATATTCAATCATCTGCACAAGAGAATTCTTATAGGCAGATTCTGGGTAGTTTTCTAAAATAACCAAAGCTTTGTTTTTATAGTCGTTCATTTTAGAAATGGTATATGCTATACCGCCATTTTCTTTAACAAAGGCAATTACTTCTTTAACTCTAACTTTATCTTTGTTATATTTTTTGATAGAATTAATAATCCAAGATTTTTGTTTTTTAGAGCAGTTATTCAGCGTATAAATTAAAGGCAATGTCATTTTTTGTTCTTTGATATCAATGCCGGTAGGTTTTCCTATTTTTTCATCAGAATAATCAAACAAATCGTCTTTAATTTGAAAAGCGATTCCTATATATTCGCCAAATTTTCGCATTTGTTGCACTGTATCTTGATTTGCACCCACAGAAGCTGCCCCTATTCCGCAACAAGCTGCAATTAAAGTAGCTGTTTTCTGACGAATAATATCAAAATAAATATCTTCTGTAATGTCTAGTTTTCGTGCTTTTTCTATTTGCAGCAGTTCACCCTCACTCATTTCACGAACCGCAATTGAAATCAATTTTAACAAATCAAAATCTTCATTATCTATGGATAAAAGCAATCCTTTTGACAACAAATAGTCGCCCACTAAAACAGCAATTTTATTTTTCCATAAAGCATTTACCGAGAAAAAACCACGTCTTCTATTGCTATCATCTACCACATCATCATGCACTAATGTAGCAGTATGGATTAATTCTACCACAGAAGCACCTCTATAGGTTCGTTCATCAAAACCGCCATCAGAAACCATTTTAGCAACTAAGAAAACAAACATGGGTCGCATTTGTTTTCCTTTTCTGCGAACAATATAATATGTAATTCTATTTAAAAGTGGTGCTTTAGAGAGCATCGCGTCTTTGAACTTTTTTTCAAAAAGTTCCATCTCACTTTTAATAGGAAGTTTTATTTGTTCTACAGGTTTCATGGTTTACTAAATATTTTAATCTTATAAAATAAATCTTACTCCATAAACAAAAACCGCTGGAGAAATGCTGGCTTGTAAACTAAATTTTTTAGCAACTCTATAATCAAAAGTAAAACCGGTAATTGGGTTAATAGGACCTTGAAATAAAAAGGTTTTTCTGAAAGGAATTCCTGGAACATCTACCAAAATACCATCATAACCATACATAATACCTAAACCATAGATAAATGACCATTTTTCTGATATCTCAATTTCTCTCTTATACATGGTAGCAACGGTTAAATCGTCTACTGAATTTTTAAATGCTAGAACCTCTACACTTCTATAATTAAAGGCAGTAAGCCAAGTATCTAGTAAATCTATAGGGTTTACATGGTTCCCTATCGGAAGAAAACTTATGGAGGTTTCTAATGGCTTCCCTTTTAAAATTTTCCAAAAAGATTTTTTTTTCTCTTGCGAATTGATACTTATGGTCGTTAAAATAAGCAAGATTACAATTACATATTTTCGCATTTATAACGGTCTTTTATTATTTATTTTCGTTCAATTAAATTATGATTTATTCGCCAATTGCCCACAAGCAGCATCGATATCTTTACCTCTACTTCTTCTTACATTGATGGTAATATCGTTCATTTCTAAATTAGAAATATAATTATTAATTGCAGACGAGCTTGCTTGTTGAAACTCACCATCGTCAATAGGATTATATTCTATTAAATTAACTTTACAAGGCACAGCTTTACAAAAATCGACTAGTGCTTTTATATCTTCCTTTTGATCATTAATTCCTTCCCAAACAATATATTCGTAGGTGATTTCACGTTTAGTTTTCTCATACCAATACTCTAAAGATTCGCGTAAATCTTTTAACGGAAACGTGGTATTAAAAGGCATAATGGATGTTCTAACTTCATCTACCGCAGAATGTAAAGAAACCGCTAAGTTAAATTTCACCTCTTCATCTGCCATCCTTTTAATCATTTTTGGCACACCAGAAGTAGATACGGTAATTCTTTTTGATGACATTCCTAAACCTTCTGGTGAAGTAATCATTTCAATAGATTTCATGACATTTTTATAGTTCATGAGAGGTTCTCCCATTCCCATAAAAACAATATTTGAGAGTTTATGATTGTAATACAACCTACTTTGTTGATCAATAATTACTACTTGATCATAAATTTCATCAGGATTTAAATTACGCATTCTTTTTAAGCGAGAAGTTGCACAGAATTTACAATCTAAACTGCACCCCACTTGACTAGAAACACATGCTGTTGTTCTTTTTTTAGTGGGTATTAATACAGATTCTACAATTAAACCATCATGTAATTTAATTCCGTTTTTAATCGTACCATCCTCACTTTTTTGCATAGAATCTACTTTTATGTGATTAATCACAAAGTTTTCTTCTAACATTTCTCGGGTTTGTTTAGAAATGTTGGTCATGGCCTCAAAAGTGTGTAAAGATTTACTCCATAACCATTCATACACTTGGTTTCCACGAAAAGCTTTATCACCATTTTCTAAAAAAAAATCACGTAATTGCTCTTTGGTTAAGGCTCTAATATCTTTCTTTTTTACTTCCATTGTTTGCAAAAGTACAAAACCTCACCGTAATACTGAATTTAGTTCAGTACATACTAGTGAGGCTCATGATTGTATAAATAGTTTGTAATTATATAATTAACATGGCATCTCCATAGGTAGAGAATTTATAACCTTCTTTAATTGCTTGTTTGTACGCTTCCATTAAAAAATCATATCCGGCAAAAGCAGCTCCCTGCATCATTAAGGTAGATTTTGGTTCATGAAAATTTGTAATCATAGCATTTGCAATACTAAACTCAAAAGGAGGGAAAATAAATTTATTTGTCCAACCTTCAAAAGCATTTAGCTCTTGTTTTGAAGAAACAGAAGATTCTACAGTTCTCATTACTGTAGTTCCTACCGCACAAATTCTTCTTTTTTCCTTTTTAGCTTTGTTTATTTTATCTGCTGTAGCTTCAGGAATTACAATTTGTTCAGAGTCCATTTTATGTTTCGACAAATCTTCAACTTCAACAGCACTAAAAGTTCCCAAACCAATATGCAAAGTCATCTCTGCAAAATCGACTCCTTTAATTTCTAAACGCTTTAATAAATGTTTAGAAAAATGGAGGCCCGCAGCTGGTGCTGCCACTGCTCCTTCGTGTTTTGCATAAATAGTTTGATAGCGTTCTTCATCTGAAGCTTCCACCTCTCTATTAATAGCTTTTGGTAAAGGAGTTTCTCCTAGTTCTAATAATTTTTCTCTAAAAGCTTCGTAACTTCCATCGTATAAAAAACGTAAAGTTCTTCCTCTAGAAGTGGTATTATCGATTACTTCTGCGACTAAACTATCGTCATCTCCAAAAAATAATTTATTTCCTATTCTAATTTTTCTTGCAGGATCTACTAAAACATCCCATAATCTATTTTCTGCATTTAGTTCTCTCAATAAGAAAACCTCGATTCTTGCACCCGTTTTCTCTTTATTGCCATACATTCTGGCAGGAAAAACCTTGGTGTTATTCAACATCATTACATCGCCTTCTTCAAAATAATTAATAAGGTCTTTAAATGTTTTGTGTTCTATCGTTTGCTCTTTTCTGTTCAATACCATTAAACGAGACTCATCTCTATGTTCTGCCGGATATTTTGCTAACAGTTCTTTTGGCAATTCAAAATCAAATTGTGATAATTTCATATATATATTTGCTGTGAAAGTTGCAAAGATACGATATGCAAATAGGCGTTGTCAAGTGTTTGAGTGTTTATCTTTGATAATCAGTAATATTAATTCCTATTTGTTGCATATCATTCCAAAAATTCTGATATGATTTGGTCACTACCTCGGCATTTAAAATTTGAATAGGAACCTTTAAAGCCAAAGGTGCAAAAGCCATTGCCATTCTATGATCATTGTAGGTTTTGATGGCAATATTTTCTTTTATTTTTGATGATTTTTCTAAATGTAAACTATCATCAGTAACCGAAATATTAGCGCCCAATTTAGATAATTCGTCATGCAGCGCCAGTAAACGATCTGTTTCTTTTATTTTTAAAGTATGTAAACCCAACAAATTACAGGCAATTCCCTCTGCAAAACAAGTAACTGCAATCGTTTGTGCAATATCTGGAGCATTTTTTAAATCGATTGCTAAAACCTCTTTGCTACTGTTTTTTTTCTTTTTTAAGGTGATAAAATATTCACCAAAAGTAGTTTCCACGCCAAAATGTTTGTAAATTTCTATCAAACAAGAATCGCCCTGCAAACTTTCTTTTTTATACGCTGATAATTGAATTTTAGAACCAATTTCTGATAATGCTATGATCGAATAAAAATAACTTGCAGAACTCCAATCCGATTCTACCACAACCGTTTGTTTTTCGATTTCTTTCTTCGGATATACCTGAATAAAATTTCCTTCAAATTTATTTTCGATTCCGAGTTGGGTTAATAAACTCAATGTCATCTTAATATAAGGAATCGAAGTAATTGCACCTAAAAGTTCAATTTCTAATCCGTTTTCTAACTTCGATGCCATTAATAGTAACGAAGAAATATATTGACTACTTACATTCCCTTGTACTTGAACTTTGTCTTTTGTTATTTTTTTCCCTTTAATTCTTATCGGCGGATATCCAATTTTTTCCTCGTAGGATATTTCTGCGCCTAAGGTATTCAGTGCATTCACTAAAATTTCAATCGGCCTATTTTGCATTCTTTCAGAACCCGTTAAAACAGTTTCTCTACCCTCATTCGCAGCAAAATAAGAAGTTAAAAAACGCATCGCAGTTCCTGCATGACCAATATCTACGGTTTCATTATTTGTAGAAAGTGCATGCTGCATATGAATGGAATCATCAGAATCTGATAAATTTTCAATCGAAATTTCTGGAAATAATTTTTGTAAAATCAGTAATCGATTCGATTCACTTTTAGAACCAGAAATTGTAATTTCTTCTTTTATTTTTTTATCCTCTAAAACATTTAACAATATGTCCATTCTAAAAACTAATTTTAATTCTTATTTTTAACACCCAAACTCAATAAATAACCAACATGAAAAAAATTCTTTTTCTGACGATTTGTATTTTTTTATCTGCAAACGTCAAAGTTAATGCACAAAAAAAAGCTACCCAAGTTTCTGACGAATATTTTAGTGCCATAAAATGGCGAAATATTGGTCCTTTTAGAGGGGGAAGAAGCGCCGCAGTTACTGGAGTTTCTGGCAAAGCAAACCTTTTTTATATGGGTTCTACTGGCGGTGGTGTATGGAAAACTACGGATGCTGGTAATACTTGGCAAAATATTTCTGACGGATTTTTTGGCGGTTCTGTAGGCGCTGTCGCAGTTTCTGAATCTGATAACAATGTAATCTATGTTGGAATGGGAGAAAAAACTGTTCGTGGAAATGTTTCTTCTGGTGATGGAATTTGGAAATCTGAAAATGCAGGAAAAACATGGAAACATATGGGTTTAAAAAACTCTAGGCATATTCCAAGAATGAGAATTCATCCAAAAAATTCAGACATCGTTTTTGCAGGCGTCATGGGCGATTTATACAAACCCACCCAAGAAAGAGGCGTTTATAAATCTGTTGATGGTGGCGAAAATTGGAAAAAAGTATTGTTTTCTGATGAAAATTCTGGCGTTGTCGATTTAATCATCGACCCTAATAATCCAAGAATTTTATATGCCACTACTTGGGATGTAAGAAGAACTCCGTATAGTTTGTCTTCTGGCGGAAAAGGTTCTGCGATGTGGAAAAGTACAGATGAAGGTGAAACTTGGTCAAATATATCTACTCACAAAGGGTTGCCAAGCGGAATTTGGGGGATTAGTGGCGTTACTGTTTCGCCAGTAAATTCTGATATCGTTTGGGCTTTAATTGAAAACGAAAAAGGAGGTATCTATAAATCTACGGATGCTGGTAAAACCTGGAAATTGATCAATGCTGAACGTAAATTACGCCAAAGAGCTTGGTATTACACACGTTTATATGCAGATACACAAGATGAAGATATTTTATATGTTTTAAATGTACGTTATCATAAATCTACCGATGGCGGAAAAACATACTCAACCTACAATGCGCCGCATGGAGATCATCATGATTTATGGATTGCACCAGAAGATAACCAAAGAATGATTATTGGTGATGATGGTGGCGCTCAAATTTCTTTTGATGCTGGCGAAAATTGGAGTACTTATATGAATCAGCCAACTTCACAATTTTACAGAGTCACAACAGACAATCATTTTCCGTATAGAATTTTAGCTGCACAGCAGGATAATTCAACCGTGCGAATTTCTCATAGAACTTCAGGGAGATTTATCACGGAGTCTGATTGGGAATCTACTGCTGGTGGAGAAAGTGCCCATATTGCTGTAGACCCTTTAAATGATGATATTGTATATGGTGGTAGTTATGGTGGTTTGTTAACGAGAGTTAATCATAAAACAAATGAAACAAGAGCTATTAATGTTTGGCCAGATGACCCAATGGGACATGGCGCTGAAGATTTTAAATATCGTTTTCAGTGGAATTTTCCTATTTTCTTTTCACCCAACAATAAGAAGAAATTATATGCGGCTTCTAACCACTTGCATACGACCGAAGATGAGGGGCAAACCTGGAAGTTAATCAGTCCTGATTTAACAAGAAACGATCCTGAAACTTTAAAATCTTCTGGTGGACCCATCACTCAGGATAATACAGGTGTTGAGTATTACGGAACTATTTTTGCTGCCACAGAATCGGCTTTTGAACCTGGTTTAATTTATACAGGTTCTGATGATGGCTTGGTACACATCAGCAAAAATAATGGTGAAACTTGGGACAATATCACTCCTAAAAAAATGCCAGAATGGATGATGATTAACTGTATTGAAGTGGATCCTTTTACCAAAGGTGGTGCTTACATTGTAGGAACAAAATATAAGTCTGGCGATTATGCACCGTACATCTACAAAACTGAAAACTATGGAAAATCTTGGGAACTACTAGTGAACGGCATTGGAAATGAAGATTTTACAAGAGCCTTAAGAGCTGATCCTAAAAGAAAAGGTTTGTTATATGCCGGAACCGAGAGAGGGATGTATATTTCTTTTGATGATGGAAAAAACTGGCAAACTTTCCAACAAAATCTACCGATTGTTCCGATTACAGATTTAACCATTAAAGATGATAACTTAATTGCCGCAACGCAAGGTCGTTCCCTATGGATTATTGACGATTTAACTCCGTTGCATCAATTAAACGCCAACATTTTAAAACAAGAGGTCGTTTTATACAAGCCAAAAGATGCCTATAATCTATCTGGCGGAAACGGAAGAACTTCTAGAACTGCAGGAACCAATCATGCAGGTGGTGTTGCTGTCAATTATTTTATCAAAACAGCAAACAAGAAAGATACGATTACACTCTCTTTTTATGACGCAAACAATAATTTGATTAAAAAATATTCGACAAAACCCAATAAAGAAAACAAAGAAGAAACTCTGAAAATCGAGGATGGAAACAATATTTTTAATTGGAATATGATGTATCCTGGAGCAGAATCTGTAAAAGGAATGATTTTATGGTGGGCTTCTTTAAGCGGACCGATGGCATTACCTGGTAATTATAAAGTAGAGTTAGCTGTAAATGATGCAAAACAAACTCAAACTTTTAGAATTATCAACAATCCTGTTTCTGAAGTATCGGAAAATGAAATGAAAGCTCAGTTTGATTTTATTAACGACATCAATAAAAAGATGACTGAAATACACAAAGCATTGAAAAATGTGAAAAAAGTGAGAGCTCAAGTTGGTGTTTTAAAGAAAGCTATCAAAGATAAAGAGAAGCATAAAGCCTTGTTAGATGTAGCTTCTAATTTAGTAAAAGATATGACGAAAATCGAAGAAACTTTATATCAAACAAAATCTAAAAGCGGGCAAGATCCTTTAAATTATCCTATTAGACTAAACAACAAATTAGCGCATTTAAATTCGTTAACAAGAATTGGAAATTATGCTCCAACACAACAAGCCATTGATTTTAAAAGAGAAATAACCAAAGAAATAGACATCGAATTAAAGAAATTATACGCACTTTTTGATAACGGCGTAAAAGAATTAAATCAAAAAGTAAAAGAAAGTACTATTGATTTGATTCAATTGGACTAATCAATATCTTTTAAATCATAAAAAAAGCGACTTTTGAGTCGCTTTTTTTAATTGTGTTTATTTTTCCAATTCTTGTGGATTGCTTTTCGAACTTTATGAAAAACTCTAAAAAAGACAGAAAAACTCACAGCTTGAAATAAAATCATTCGCCAATCAAATTCAAAATCCAAAAAGAAACTGGCTATAAATTGACCAAAAGCAAACATTGCAAAAAGAACAGGAATGTATATCAATAAATATTTACCTAAAGATAAAGAGTTTATCAACTCAGTTTCTTCATTTACATTTTTATTCAACTGATCATTTATATTTTTTAGGCTCATCACTTTATATTTTTAATAGTCATATATAACCCATAAAAAACGCTAATAAATATTTTTATTCCCCAAAAGGATTTCCATTGATCTCCTTTAAAATTTAATTCTGAAACCGCTGCAAAATCACCTTCAAAAATATCTCGCCAGCTATTTAAAAATAATGAAATTAAAGTAACCACAACAAAAAAAGGAAGCGCTACTTTTAGAAAACTTACCCAAAATTCTTTAGTTTGCATTTTGGAAAAAACAATTTTTGCGCCTTTTATAAAATTCTTAATAAAACTCATTATTTTAATTTTTGGTTGTTATGATGACGCTCATGATCGCGTTTTGTTTTAAGATCTAATTTTTTTTCAAAAGCATCTTGCAAATTAATTCCCGTTTGGTTTGCCAAACACAAAACAACAAATAGTACATCTGCTAATTCTTCTCCTAAGTCTTTATTTTTATCCGATTCTTTTTCGCTTTGCTCACCATAACGTCTTGCTATAATTCGGGCAACTTCACCAACCTCTTCGGTTAATTGCGCCATATTGGTCAACTCATTAAAGTACCGAACTCCATGATTTTTAATCCAATCATCTACTTGCTGTTGTGCATTTTCTATGTTCATTTTTACTGTATTAAAAGATTGTAGCATTTAAAAAATTCAAAGATATAGTTTCTGAAATTATTTGGTTCGATTATGAATTTAAAAAACAAAGCAAAGAACAAACTCTATACGTTATACAATCAAAAACATTGCTCTAAATACCTTAAAAAGGGTCACCTAAAAAATAACGAAGTCTCCTTGCATTGGTGCTGTTTTTCTTTCTCTTACATCAGTAGGCAATCACTATTTTTTAATAAAAAAAATTGTTATTCGTTTAAAATAGATTTACATTTACATACTCTCTGTTTTTTTAGAATCGGCAACGAGTATATAGTAGCGAAAATTATAATTTTAGTTTAACTCCAACCCCCTAATATTGTTAAATAACAAATTTAGAATATTAATTATTATTTTTATTTTGATCATTATTTCTGGTCAAATAATCATTGAAAATGCTATTTCTATACAAAGTTCTGATGCAAAAACGATAAACGTTGCAGGCAAACAGAGAATGTATAGCCAGCAGATTACCAAAATGGCGTTATACGCTAATGAAGCAAAAAACACTCCTTCTTTTATTAAAAATATTGAACCCTTAAAAAAGGTTGTCGATAGTTTTAAAAAAGCCGACACGTATCTTAAGGAAAAAAATAGATTAAACTATAATGATGAATCTATAGATCTTCTTTTTAAAAAAAACACATCTTATTTTAATAAAATTATTAATTCTTCTTACAAATTCATAGAAAACCCAGAAAATAAAGCTGTTTTTAATCAATTTTTAGAAACTGTTAAAAGTAACGAAGCTCCGTTTTTAAAAACAATGGATGCCATCGTAAATGAGTATCAACAAATTTCTGAAAGAAAATTAATCTTTCTAAAAAAAATGCAATACTTTTTTATCACGCTAACATCCTTTTTACTTTTAGGCATGATTTTCTTTATGTTTTTACCCATATTTAGAAAAAATAAGGAACTAACTTCTTTAAATATTGAATTAGAAAAATTCAAAAAAAAAGTAAAACAAAAAGAAGAAGATAAAAAAACGGTTGAGGAAATTTTAGAAAGAACAAACTCAATAGCACGAATTGGAACCTGGGAACTCGATTTAGTAAATCAAAATGTTTTTTGGAGTAAAGTAACCAGAGAAATTCATGATACTGATGATGACTTTGTTCCCGAATTAGAAACCGGAATAGATTTCTACCGAGAAGGTTACAGCAGAGATAAAATTAAAGAGGTTGTGGCTAATTCTATTAAAAACAACACTTCTTGGGACGAGGAATTACAGATAGTAACAGGAAAAGGAAATCTAATATGGATTAGAACCATTGGTCAGCCTGAATTTGTAAACGGCGAATGCGTTAGAATGTACGGAACTTTTCAAGATATTAATACTGTTAAAACAGCACAAATTAAATTAAAGAACGTAAATGAAGAGTTGAGCGCTATTTTTAATTCAGTGACCATTTCAATTATACGAACAGATACAAATGGTATTATTACCTATTTTAATGAAGGTGCAGAAACGTTGTTAGGATATAAAAGTGAAGAATTAATCAATAAAAAAACACCTGCCATATTTCATAATAAAGAAGAAGTTAGAAAAAGAGGAAAAGAACTTTCTATAGAATACAACGAAGAAATTAGTGGTATTGACATCTTTACCAAACTAGCAAAAGAAGGCAAAGAAGATTCCAGAGAATGGACGTATATAAGAAAAGACGGAAGTTACTTTTATGTGCAACTTAATATGAATGCCATCAAAAATGATAATGGCGATATCGTTGCTTTTTTGGCAGTAGGTGCAGACATTACAAAAGTTACAGAACAAAACCAACAATTGGCAAATTTTGCTCAAATTGCCTCACATAACTTAAGAGCCCCCGTTGCTAATTTAAGTTCTTTATTAGAGTTTTATGATCTATGTGATACGCCAGAAGAGAAAAAATTTATATTTGATAAATTCAAAACTGTAATTGCTCATTTATCTGAAACGCTTAATACTTTAATTGAAGCCATAAAAATACGAGGAAAAAAAGGATCTGAAATAGAAACCAAAACGTTATCTTTTAGTAAAATATTAAAGAAAATAGAAGAAGTAATATCCGAAGAGATCCTTAAAAAAAAGGCAGTAATTTACACAGATTTCTCTGCGACAGATACCATAAAATATAATGAACCTTATTTAGAAAGTATCATTTTTAATTTGATTAGTAATTCTTTGCGATACGCATCACCAGAAAGAACACCAAGAATAGAAATAAAAACTTCGATAAAAGAAGGTAGAACTCAATTAATAGTTACAGATAATGGCCTTGGCATTGATTTGAAAAGACATGGTCATAAATTATTTGGACTCAATAAAGTTTTCCATCGACATAAAGACTCAAAAGGTGTTGGTTTGTATATTCTAAAAAATCAAATTACATCTTTAAAAGGAACAATCACTTGCACCAGCGAAGTAGATAAAGGAACAACGTTTACCATACTATTTTAAAATTAAAATTATGCAACAAAAATATAGCATCTGTTTTATAGACGACGACGGGGTTTATAAATTCTTTATGCAAGGAGTCTTGAATAAAAAGAAATTAGCAGATAATGTTATAACATTTGCTGATGGCGAAGAAGCTTATGAGTTTATAAATAAAAACAAAGAAATACCCGAAAATCTGCCCGATCTTATTTTTTTAGATATTAACATGCCAATTATGGATGGTTTTCAGTTTATGGATGAATACATGAACATACATAAAGCCATCAAAAAGAAAATTACTATTTTTATGGTTACCTCTTCTATAGACCCGATAGATCTTGAACGTTCTAAGCAATATGCTGAAATTTCAGATTTTATTACAAAGCCCATGAAAGTAAGTGTATTAGAAGAAATTATTAATAGGTTAAGAAAATAATGGCGTGTAATTTTATTGTAATGTGTAGTTCATTTTTTAAATAATACTGTATCAACAACTTAGCACCTATTTTAAGTTGATGGCAATTTATAGTTTAACTTACAGAAATATATGATTTTAAGCAACAGAACCTAACATCCATTTAATTTTAAATCTTGTGTAAATAAATGGACTTAAAACATCAAAAATGATAAAATCCTCATCAATAACTTTTTAAGGTAAAGCCAAAAGACATCATACCATCTTCTTGTTTTTGACTTTCAATAACGATACTTTCAAAAGTATGTCGGTAATTTATTTTAAAATTTAAGAACTTCCAAACAGGCAGTTCTAAACCTACATCTGCTTGCCAGCGAAAATTATCACGCTGCTCTAAAGAAGGTTGAAAATAAATTTCATGATTGATAATTACTTTTTTCTTAAACAAGTTATACTTTCCATTTACCCAAAAAGTACTCCGAAAGGTATTGATTGATTGGTTCCCATTATATTCGGAAATATTAAATCTTGTTTTATCAAATTTTGTTTGTTCATATTCACTTGAAATCGAAAACTTAAGCCAATACTCCTTATTTTCTAAAACTTGATACGTAACGCCAACCCCTAAAAGAGACCTCAAATTAATTTCTCTTCTAAAATTGGTACTCACAAAACCCAATACTAAGGGATACAATTTCCTCTTTGGATTAAAGTATAAAAAGTTAAGACTTAAAATATCTTCGTCGGCCTTTGTTTTTCCGAATGCTTGATACACATATGAGTTCATCGTTTTGAAAACCATTTTTTTTGAAGGCTTAAAACTAACTTCTGATTTTGCCCTAAAAATTAAAGTTTCTACATTTCCGCCTTGCCAAAAACCTGTTAAAGAAAGGTTAGCTCTTAGGTTAAGCGTATCACTTTCATTAATTTGCGCAGCAAGACAAAAAGGAACAAACAAAAAATAGTATATAATTTTTTTCATGCTATTTGGTTATAAAATTACTCCTTTTTTAATAATTGAAAAAAGTAAATTTAAACGATTCAAGAAGATTCCCCTAAAAACTCACAAACTTCTTTATAAAATTGCTTCGGATTTTCTGCATGCAACCAATGGCCTGCATTCTTAATTTCTACAATTTTATTTTGAGGGAAATGAGCATCAATAATCGCGTATTCAGAAGGAATAATATACCCCGATTTTTCACCTTTTAAAAACAATGTTTCTTTTGTAAATCTTGCGTTTTTCGGCAATGGCTTGCCAACTTCTGGGTTATTATCTGTTAGCGATTTAAGATTAAAACGATAGTCTAAAACTCCTTTTTCTTTCCAATATACATTCTTTAATAAAAACTGGCGAACCCCAACTTCTGGAATGTATTTTGCAATTTGTGCATCTACCAACTTTCTTGAATTTTGTTTTGAGAAATCGACCGAATTTAAGCCTGCTAAAATTGTATGATGATGTGGTTTATATTCTTTTGGTGAAATATCTACAACGATTAATTTATCCACTAAATCTGGATAAGTAACAGCAAACAGCATCGCAGTTTTTCCGCCCATAGAATGCCCCATTAAATATATATTTTCTAAGTGATGATATTGAATATAATTGTAGAGATCATTCACTAAAAGCTCATAACTAAATTCATCAGAATGAAAACTACGTCCGTGGTTTCTTTGATCTATTAAGTGAACTTGAAAATTATCAGCAAATTGATTTCCTAACGTTTTCCAATTATCGCTTGCACCAAAATAACCATGTAAGATTAATAAAGGCTTTCCTTCTCCTAAAATTTTTGAATGTAGAGCCTCCCCGAACCCCTCCAAAAGAGGGGAACTGTTGTGTTTTTTTTGATCTGAATTTAATTTATTATTCATTTCTATTTTTTTGATTTTTGTTCCTTCCCTTTGGGAAGGTTAGGATGGGATTTTTATTTTAGTCGATGTAAATACATGTTTACGACATTCTCTAATCCTAAATACAAACTTTCTGCAATCAATGCATGTCCAATAGAAACTTCGGCTAAATTAGGAATGTTCTCTTTAAAAAATTTGATATTATCCAAGCTTAAATCATGCCCTGCGTTAATTCCTAATCCTAATTTGTGTGCTAAAATAGCTGCTTCGGTATAGGGTTTTACAGCATTTTTATTGCCTTTATCAAACTCACTAGCAAAATATTCTGTGTATAATTCTATTCTATCGGTCCCTGTTTTTGCCGCGGCTTCTATCAAGTTTACATCGGTATCAATAAAAATAGAAGTTCTAATTCCGTTGTTTTGAAATTCTTTGATAACCTCTTGTAAAAAAGATTGATGTGTAATGGTATCCCATCCTGCATTTGAGGTAATTGCATCTACAGCATCTGGCACTAAAGTAACTTGGGTTGGCTTTATTTCTAACACTAAATCCATAAAAGATTGTATCGGATTGCCTTCGATATTAAATTCTGTACTTACCGTATTTTTTAAATCTCTAGCATCTTGATACCGAATATGACGTTCGTCTGGCCTTGGGTGTATGGTAATTCCCTGTGCCCCAAAATCTTCAATATCTGCTGCTACTTTTAATAAATTAGGTACATTACCTCCTCTAGAATTTCGTAAAGTTGCAATTTTATTAATATTTACGCTTAACTTTGTCATTGTATAAAATTAGCTGGCAAAGATAATTCATTTAATCATTTTATCCTATATTCGTGCAGAATGAACATAAACGATTACATCCTAAAAGAAATTAAAGCATTAACACTTAAAAACACTGTAAAGAGTGCTCAAAAACTGTTTAAAAATTATCCTATAACACATTTTCCATTAATTGAAAACGGAAAACTACTAGGGTCTTTTGCTGAAAATGATCTACAAACTATAGAACATAAAGAAAATAAGCTAGTAAATTATGTACATTTATTAAATTCTTTTTTTGCGGATGAAAAAGCAACTGTTTTAGAATTGTTAAAAATTTTTGCTGATAACGACACCACCATAATCCCTGTGATAAATGATGATAAAAATTATATTGGTTATTATGATTTACGAGATGTTTTAGACGCTTTTTCTACAAGCCCTTTTATGATTGAAGAAAGTGAAACTTTAATTATAGAAAAATTAGAAGATGATTATTCTATGAGTGAAGTAGCACAGATTGTAGAATCTAATGGCGGGCAATTATTAGGCTTGTATATTTCAGAAAAAAGGAGCGACTTTGTGCAAATAACCTTAAAAATTGTAACGAAAGAAATTAATGAAATGATGCATACCTTTAGACGTTATAATTATAAAGTTATTTCTATGCACGAAAATGATATCTACCTAGAAGATTTAAAAAATAGATCTGAATACTTACAAAAATACTTAGAAATGTAGCCATTTCAATTGGTTATATTAAAAACCAACTTGTGTATTTTTAAAATAGTAAAATCTAAAACAAAATGAAGAAAGTTGCAATTTACGGTCAATCTTATTCCATTTCTGCAGAAAAAGAAATTCAAATTTTATTGGAGGTACTTCATGAAAATAATATCGATATTTTTATTGAACAAGAATTTTATAATTTATTAGTAGCAGGTAATATTTTAGCTAAAAAATATCCAACTTTTTCTCATTTTTCTGATTTAAATAATTCTTTTGATGTACTCTTCACTTTAGGTGGAGATGGCACCATTTTAAGAGCTGTAACCTATATCAGAAATTTAGACATTCCTATTTTAGGAATCAATACGGGTCGATTAGGATTCTTAGCAACTATCAACAAAAGAACCATTAAAGAAAGCATTGCCTTGATTTTAAATGGTGAATACTCTATTCAAGAAAGAACTTTACTAGCTGTAAAAACTTCACCAAAAACCGCTAAATTTGAAGAACTTAATTTTGCCTTAAATGAAGTGACTATTGCCAGAAAAAACACAACTTCTATGATTGGTGTTAGAACTAGTTTAAACAACGAATATCTAACTAATTATTGGGCAGATGGTTTAATTATAGCCACTCCTACGGGTTCAACAGGATATTCTTTAAGCTGCAACGGTCCTGTAATTTCTCCAGACTCTAAAAACTTAATTATTACACCAATTGCACCTCACAACTTAAACGCAAGACCCATGGTAATCTCTGATGAAACTACTATTCAACTAACCATAGATTCTAGAGAAAAAGATTTTTTAATTTCATTAGATTCTAGAATTACAACCGTACCTAAGAACACGCTAGTTTCTATTAAAAAAGCAACCTTTACCATTCAGAGTATCATTCCAAACAATCAATCTTTTCTAAAAACGCTTCGCACTAAATTATTGTGGGGAGAAGATACCAGAAATGAAACCAATCTTTAACGTTCAAAATGCAATAAATCTCTAAAATAATAGTTATTCAAAAAAGACTAAATATTAACTTTAAAAAGCAAATGGAAAACCTTATATTTGCTCGCTATTTTTAGGATGAAAACAAAAATATCATTACTCATTTTTATAAGCATCTCTAGCATTTTGTTAGGGCAAGAATATGAAGCTGGCGTATTTATTGGAGGCTCTAATTATGTTGGGGATATTGGCAGAACCAATTATATATATCCAAATACCATGGCTGGTGCTATTTTTTTTAAATATAATTGGAATCCTAGAATAGCAGTAAGAGCAACTTATAGTTATTTACCTATAAAAGGAGATGATTTAGATGCAGACACAGATTACAGAAGAACTAGAGGACCAAATAATATTGGTTATAAATTCTCAAATACAATAAACGAATTGGCACTAGGTATAGAATATAATTTTTATGAGTACGACATCTCTTCTGATGATAAATATTGGACTCCCTATATCTTGATAGAATTGGCTGCCTTTAACTATAATTATGTTACCAGAGAAACCTTGGCAAATCAATACGAACTTGGCACTAAAACTTCTTTCGCGATACCTTTTGGCATCGGACTTAAATCTAAATTAACTGGGCCCATCGCCTTTGCGGTAGAAACAAAATTTAGATATACTTTTGATGACGATTTAGATTATACTACAAACACAATTCCTAGTTTAGATTTTGGAGGTAATAATAGCGATTGGTACATGTTTACAGGAGTGTCTCTAATCTACACATTTGGTAGACCTCCTTGTTACACAAAAGGATTTTAGCATATGGATAAAAAATTACTTATCGATCTACAGAGAGTTCCTAAACACGTTGCCATTATTATGGATGGTAATGGGCGCTGGGCTAAAGGTAGAGGCATGAGTAGAATTTTTGGCCACAGAAATGCACTCACTGCAGTTAGAGAATCTGTAAAAGCAGCCTCTCAAATAAATGTAGAAGCCATTACTTTATATGCCTTTTCTACAGAAAACTGGAATCGCCCTAAATTAGAAGTGGATGCATTAATGAGTTTACTAATTAATTCATTAAAAAAAGAACTGCCAGACTTCATGAAAAATGGAGTCAAAGTAAATTCTATTGGATCTATAGAAAATTTACCAAAAAATGCTCAAAATGTTTTAAATGATGTTATTTATAAAACTAAAAACAACACGGATATTGTGCTAACTTTTGCGCTGAGCTATGGCTCAAGAGAAGAAATTGTTAACGCATTCAAAAACATATCTAAAAAAGTTGTTAATAAAGAGCTCGATTTAGAAAAAATAGACGAAAATACTATAAATAACCATTTATATACATTTAATTTGCCCGACGTAGATTTATTGATAAGAACTAGTGGAGAACAACGCATTAGTAACTTCTTATTATGGCAAATAGCATATGCCGAATTGTATTTTACAGAGATACTTTGGCCAGATTTTAGACAAGAACATTTCTATGATGCAATCATAGAGTACCAGAATAGAGAAAGACGATTTGGAAAAACAAGCGAACAAATTACAGAATAAGTTTTACATGAAATTAATTTCTGCAACAGTAGTGCTATTTGCACTATTTTTTACTTTTAGTGCAAATGCACAAACAAAACAAGATACTATTTCTAAAACAAACACTTCCTTTGAAAGAGGAAAAGAGTACATTTTAGGGGGTATTACCGTTACGGGTTTAAAGAAATTTAGTGAAGAAACAGTAAAAGTATTTACGGGTCTTAGAAATGGTCAAGTAATTAAATTACCGGGTGATAAACTTACGAGTGCTATCAAAAAACTATACGAAAGTAAACAATTTAGCAATGTAGATGTTTATTTAGCCAAATTAGATGGTAACTCTGTATATCTTCAATTTGATGTACAAGAACTACCTCAATTAAATGAGATAAAAATTACCGGAATTAAAAAATCTAAAGCCAAAGAATTAAAAAAAGAAGCCGAATTAAAATTAGGCGCCATGGTGACAGACAATTTAATTGTAACGACCAAAAACTATTTTACAAAAAAATACACAGATAAAGGTTTTCTAAAAACAAAAGTGAATTTAGATATTCAAAAAGATACTTCGGATATTAATATTGTTAATATGAATATTTATATTGACAAGGGTTCTAAAATAAAAGTAAAAGAAATCGTTTTTACGGGTAATCAAGCACTTTCTGGTAAAAAACTCAGAAAAGCGATGAAAAACACCAAAGAAAAATTAATAGGTCGTTTTTGGAAAGGATCAAAATATATAGAAGAAGATTATCAAGAAGATTTAGAAGCTATTCTCGATAAATATAGCAGACTTGGTTATAGAGATGCACGTATTTTAAGTGAAGGCATTAGTTGGAATGACGATAATACAATTAATGTAAACATCGATTTAGAAGAAGGAAAACAATATCGATTTGCAGAAATTTTATTTGTCGGAAATAAAGAATATACTGACGAACAATTAATGGCAGTTTTAAGAATTGATAAAGGAGATGTCTATAATGGAGCTGTCTTAAAAGAAAGAGTGAAAGGTGATGGTTCACCAACATCGGAAGATTTATCAACCATGTATCAAGATACAGGATTTTTATTTTCGCAAGTAAATGCAGTAGAAACAAAAGTTGAAAATGATTCTATTACTGTAGAAATTAGAATTCGAGAAGATGAAAAAGCAAGAATTAGAAAAGTAACGGTATCTGGTAATGACAAAACAAATGACCATGTAATCTTTAGAGAATTACGTGTAAAACCAGGAGATTTATTTAGTAGAAGCAATATCATAAGATCTATTAGAGAAATCGGTCAATTAGGTTTCTTTGATCAAAATGTATCTCCAGATGTAATTCCAGATTATCAAAATAAAACTGCAGACATCGACTTTACTGTTATTGAAAAAGGAGGAAGTCAAATAGAATTACAAGGGGGTTACGGTGGTGGTGCCTTTATTGGTACTTTAGGTTTATCATTTAATAATTTTTCTATCAGAAACCTCTTTAATAAAGAAGCTTATAAACCGTTACCCATGGGAGATGGTCAAAATTTAGCGCTACGTTTACAAACAAGTAGAACCTTTAGTACGTATAGTTTTTCGTTTACAGAACCTTGGTTGGGCGGTAAAACTCCTCAATCTTTGTCCTTTTCTATCTATTCATCAAATCAATATCAATTAAATCCACAAACATTTGATGTTGATAGAGATCGAAGTTTAGGAATCATCGGAGCCTCTATCGGTTTAGGAAAACGTTTAAAATGGCCCGATGATTATTTCCAATTATCACAAACCATAAGTTACCAGAGCTTTAAATTAAATGATTATGGCTTTAGAGTTGGTGCAGATATTTTAGATAATGGTACTTTAAACAATTTAGCCTATAACGCAACTTTAACCAGAAATTCTGCAGGACCTAGTTTAATTTTTCCAACGTATGGATCAGAATTTACCATTGGCGTAAAGGCAACCTTTCCATATTCTTTGGTAAACGATAAAGATTATACCATTCCTGGTGGTTTATCGGCAGCAGAAACTAGCGCGAGAATTGCAGAAAAATATAAATGGTTAGAATATTATAAATTAAGTTTTAAAGGAAAATGGTATACCGCATTTACAGACAAATTAGTTTTAATGTCTAATGCAGAAATGGGTTATTTAGGCTTTTATAATTCTGAAGTAGGGCTATCTCCTTTTGAAAGATATTTTGTTGGTGGAGATGGTATTGCCGTTTTTCAATTAGATGGTAGAGAAGTTGTAGGTTTAAGAGGATATGAAAATAATAGATTATCTCCTTTAGAAGGAGGTTCTATCTATAATAAATTCCAATTAGAATTGCGATACTCTATTACAGATGCGCCTTCTGCTTCGATTTATACTTTAGGTTTTTTAGAAGCAGGTAATTCTTATGACAATTTTGACACATTTAATCCGTTTGAATTAAAACGTTCAGCGGGCGTAGGTGTTAGAATCTTTATGCCTGCCTTTGGATTATTAGGTATCGACTTTGCACATGGTTTTGACCCATTGCCTGGTTTTACTGAGAAATCTGGCTGGCAAACACATTTTATTATCGGAAGACAATTCTAGAGAAACTGTACATTTGTGATGTCAAAGTTTTTTTGGCACGGTTTTTTCTAAATACAATATACAAATGAAAAAAATATTTTTATTAGTCGTTCTTTTATTTATCGGTGTATCTTCTTGGTCACAAAGAAGTCAAATTATTGCCTATGTAGATATGGAATATATTTTAGAAAATGTTCCAGAATACATACAAGCACAAAATACCTTAGACTCAAAAGTTGCAAAATGGAGAAAAAAATTAGACGAACAGGCGCGCTTTATAGAAGTTTTAAAATCTGATCTAGCAAACGAAAAGGCAATTTTAACGAAAGATTTAATTGAAGAAAAAGAGGAAGAAATTACGCTTAAACAAGAAGAGTTAAGAAGATTAGAATCTCTGTATTTTGGCTCAAATGGTGATCTTTTTTTGGTAAGAAAGCAATTAGTAAAACCAATTCAAGATCAAGTTTATAATGCCATTCAAAGCATCGCAGCAAGAAAAAAATACGATTTTGTTTTTGAAAAATCTAGTGATTTAGTAATGCTCTATTCAAATAAAAAATACGATATTAGCGACCTCGTTTTATCTACCATAGACAGAACAAGATTATCAGAACAAAAAAAGGAGCAATTAAATAAAAAAAGAAACAAGACAAACACTCCTAAAAAAGAGTTAACCGAAGCACAGAAAGAAGCAATTGCTGATAAAAAAGAGCTAATTGAAGATAGCAAAAACAAAAAAGCAGCAGCTTTAGCAAAAAAAATAGCAGAAAAAGAAGCACAACAAAAGATAATTCAAGAGAAAAGAAAAGAACGTTTAAAGCAACGAGAAGAAGCAAGAAAAATATTAAGAGCAAAACAAGAAGCTGCTAAAAAGAAAAAAGAAGAAGAAAAAAAAGCGAATCAAAAAGAAAACAATTAAACAAAGAACAATAATTAAATTAAATTAAAACAAAAATGAAGAATTTTAAAACGTTACTATTAATTGCTGTATTTACTTTAGGGCTAGGTGGTGTTGCAAATGCACAAAAGATGGGTCATATTGACTTTGAAAAACTAGTAGCTGAAATGCCGCAAACAACAAAATTAAAGTTAGATATTGAGAAGTTAGGAAAAACTTACCAAGATGAAGTTGAAGGAATGGCTAAGAAATTAGATGCCAAAATGAAAAAGTATACTGCAGAGCAACCTTCGCAAACTAAAGAGATTAACGAAATTAGAGCGCAAGAGGTACAACAAGAAAATGCAAGATACGAGCAGTTAAGACAAACTGCTTATCAAGACATGCAGAAAAAACAGGCTGAAGGGTTACAACCAATCATTGAAACAGCACAAAAAGCAATAGACGAGGTTGCTGCTAGTAAAAGTATTTTATATGTATTTGATGCATCTATGGGTAAAGGATTACTAGTTAAAAAAGGAGAAGATCTTTATGCGGCAGTAAAAGCTAAATTAGGATTCTAAAAAAACCCTTTTTAAAATTATCTTAAACCTACTTTTTCAAGTAGGTTTTTTTATTTTTACAGGTATATGAAATCAAACAATTTTCCTATTGGTATTTTTGATTCGGGTATTGGGGGCACTTCTATCTGGAATGAAATTACTGAACTTTTACCTCACGAAAATAGCATCTATCTTTCTGATAGTAAACACGCGCCTTATGGTGAGAAAAGTAGCCAACAAATTATTAATTTATCGATTAAAAACACCGATTTTCTAATCAATAAAAATTGCAAAATAATTGTTGTTGCTTGTAACACAGCCACCACAAATGCCATTAATTTTTTAAGAGCAAATTATAGTATTCCTTTTATTGGCATAGAACCCGCAATAAAACCTGCTGCCCTAAAAACAAAAACAAATAAGATTGGTATTCTCGCTACAAAAGGGACTTTAAACAGCCAATTATTCGAAAAAACTTCAAAGACAATCAATAAACAAATAACAATTGTAGAAGCTATTGGTAAAGACTTGGTAGAACTTATTGAAGAAGGCAAAATTGATTCTATAGAAATAAAAAAACTACTTCATCTATACCTTAATCCTATGCTAAAAAAGGGAGTAGATTGTTTGGTTTTAGGATGTACGCATTATCCCTATTTAATACCTCAAATTAGAGAAATAGTGGGTAATAAAATACAGATCATAGATTCTGGACAAGCGGTTGCAAAGCAAACCAACGCTATTTTAGAAAAATATCAATTATTAAATATGGATCATAAAAAAGGAACACATCAATTTTACATCAATAAAAATAAAAGGGTTTTAGAAAAGCTTATTCTTAAAGAAAAAAAGTTTATAAAAATTGATGAAAGAGATTTTTAAAAACGATCAAAACCATAATTGATTAAGATTAGGAGAACCTGCTGCTCTAGGCTCTCTTGTCCATAAGTTGATCCCTAAAGAGATTTGATGAAATCCTGAATTTGTTAAAACAGTTTCATTCATTTGATTTGTATAGGTATAAGAAAACATTAAATTTTTATAGTTAATCCCTATTATTGGTGTTAAATACTGGGCATTTTCTATGGCATTTACATCAAAATTTCTTCTATATGAAATAGCCGCCCATAATTGCGTTTTATAAAAGTCTTTATATGCTTTTAAATTAAAATCAGCTACACGTTCTCCTGTTCCCTGTTTAAATTGTAACATTATTGAAGGCTCAAATTGAACAAATAAATCCTGCCCAAAACGATTCTTGTCAAAATAATATCCTAAGGATACAATGTAATTTCTTAAGTCTAAAGGCTCTTGAAGATTTAAATTGTTTTTAGGCGTTAGTAATAAATTTTTAATGGTAAAATAAGAAGATAATCCGCGTAAATGATAAGCAACACTAAAATCTGAATTGTAGTAACTTGTACTTTCAATAATTGAAGATACGGCAGCGTCTCCTGTAAAAGATCTTTGATCTGATTGGTTCTGAACAAGTGTAAATGCCAAACCAAAAGAAAGCTGATTAAATATTTTACCATCACTCATAGGCAAATGATAAGCATAACTTCCTTGAAAACCTTTCTGAGAATGAAATCCGTTTTTATCATTAAACAAAACAAGACCATAAGCACCATTAGAATACTCTCCAAACCTTGAATGAAAACTTAACGTTTGCAAAGAAGGTGCATCTGGAATACCCGCCCATTGTTGTCTTGATGTAAACCTTAACTTACTTGTGTTACCAATACCAGCGGCTGATGGATGTAATAGGTACACATTATCCGACAGATAATCTTGATAAATGGGTAAAGTCTCTTGAGATATTCCCTTTAATGAAAAAAGAAGTAGCAATAACACATAAAATCTAACATAGAATAGCTCCATTAAAACCTCATAAAATTTAAGTTCCCAAATATATTGATTTAAAAAGAATAATTCCTTTTAAACGTACAGTTTTAACATAAATACTAAACTGATTTAATATTCTTTTATGATTGTTTAAAATTGTAAAATAATTATTCCCAAAAACGACTTTTCGGCGAAAATGAAACTAGAAAAAGTATGTTCATAATAGCTTTATCTAAGAGTTATAATTTAAATTAGTGATTTTTTCAAAGCCTCCAACTCTACTCCTAAACCACGAAACATTTCTATGATGCTACTTAATTTTAATTCGTGCTCTTCATATTCTTGTGTGTTAATACTACATGTAAATTTCCATAACTCTAAGATTTCAGTAACAGGAACCTCATAAGATTGATAACTTGTATTGTCTGGTTTTAACAAAAAAGATTGTTTTTCTTCTACTTGATTGTAGATTCTTTTGTACGTCATTCCGTCATCTTTAGTAACTACAATATAAGAGCATCCACTTTTTGCCTCTTTAATGTCCTCCACAAATTCTGCCACCACATAAGAGCCATCTTTCATGGGCAACATAGAATCTCCTTTTATCGGGAAAGCCCTATGTTTTCCGGTAGGTAAAAAAGGCAGCTTTATTTTTTCTAATTGTTCTATATATTCAGGATCGTCATAACCCAATAAATACCCTGCGGATGCTTTTGCCGAAATCACTTCAATTAAATTCTCATTCTCACTATCAACGGTAATCGGAAACAAGACTCTTTTATTACCAACTTCAATAAAAGAAACATCTTTAGCCTTTGTTAAATCATTTTTAATAATAATGTCAATAGGGATTTTAAAATACGCTGAAAACGCCACTAAAAACTCAATAGTTGGTGAAGATCTATTTTCTTCGTAAGAACTTATTCTAGATCTTGTTACTAATAATTCTTCTGCTAAAGCTTCTTGTGTTAATTTTTTAAGAGATCTTAAATGTTTGATGTTTTTTGATAAATTTTTCATATTGCTACAATAATAAGCAACAAATGTATGAATTTGTAGCTAATTTTACACTGTGAAAAAAAATATTTTACATCTCGATTTGGATACTTTTTTTGTCTCTTGTGAGCGTTTGATTGATAGCAGGTTGCAAAAAAAGCCCTTGTTAGTTGGCGGAACAGGAGACCGAGGGGTTGTTGCCGCTTGTAGCTACGAAACGAGACGTTTTGGAGTGCACTCTGGGATGTCTATGAAAATTGCCAAAAAATTGTGTCCAGAAGCTATTATCATTAGAGGCAATACCAGTACCTATTCTAAATACTCTAATCTTGTTACGGAAATCATCAAAGAAAAAGTACCCATTTTCGAAAAAGCTAGTATTGATGAATTCTATGCCGACCTTTCTGGTATGGATGCTTTTTTTGGAAGTTATAAATATGCTTCAGAATTGCGTCAGCGAATTATTAAAGAAAGCGGATTGCCCATCTCTTTTGGAATGTCTCAAAATAAAATAGTTTCTAAAGTTGCCACTGGCGAAGCAAAACCTAACAATCAATTATTGATCAATGTAGGTTTTGAGAAAGATTTTTTAGCACCCTTATCGATTCGTAAAATTCCGTCTGTAGGAAATAAAACCTATCAAATTTTAAGAAATCTTGGCGTAGATAAAGTAAAAGTAATTCAAGAAATGCCTTTAGAAATGATGATCAGCGTTTTAGGTGCCAATGGAAAAACAATTTGGAAACGGGCAAACGGAATTGACAATCCGCCTATTATTGCTTTTCATGAACGTAAATCTTTATCTACAGAAAGAACCTATAATAAAGACACGATTGATATGGTAAAACTAAAAGCAACCTTGTTTGCCATGGCAGAAAACTTGGCTTATCAATTAAGAAAAGGCGATAAATTAACAGGAACCATCAGTGTAAAAATTCGCTATTCAGATTTCAATACCTACAGCAAACAACTTAAAATTCCGTATACAAGTGCAGACCATATTATTATCCCTAAGGTTTTAGAACTCTTTACAAAATTATATCAACGAAGATTATTAATCCGATTGGTCGGTGTAAAAGTATCAGACCTTGTTAGCGGAAATTATCAAATAAATCTTTTTGATGATACCGAACAACTATTATCGCTATACAACGCCATGGACACCGTTCGGAATAAGTATGGCGAATTGAGTATTATGAGAGCATCCGCCATGGGCGCAAAATCGATTGGCAGATTTAGCAATCCGTTTAACGGCGAACCTCCACTGGTTTTAGCGCATAGAAAACAATAACGCATGTATGTATTTAAATTGTCATAGCTATTATTCATTGCGTTATGGTACCTTCTCTGAAGTTGCCTTATTGCAACTTGCTGTAGAAAATAATGTCGATGGTATTGCACTTACAGACATCAACAATACCTCTGCTTGTATGAATTTTGTGCAGCAAGCTAAAAAATTTAATATAAAACCGATTGTCGGCATTGATTTTAGAAATGGTAACACACAGCAATTTGTGGCTATCGCAAAAAATAATGACGGTTTTGAAAACATCAATCGGTATTTGTCTTCTTTTTTAACCGCTAAAACTAAAATTCCGGATCAACCCAAAACGTTAGAAAACACCTATATTATTTATCCTTTTGAAAAAGTACTGGAATTAAATTTAACTTCTTTTGCTGAAAACGAATGTATCGGAATTTCGATTGCAGAAATTAATAAACTCCGTTTTTCTTATCTAAAAAAATACAAAGACAAATTGGTCATTCAGCAACAAGTTACCATCCGAAATAAGAAAGATTTTAATGCACACAGACTTTTACGAGCCATTGATAACAACACATTATTAAGCAAACTACCCACTACCGAAGAATGCTTAGCCACTGATAGCATGCATGCTACAGAAAAACTAGAAGAATCGTTTAAAGAATTCCCCCATATCATAGCCAACACAAAAAAGCTCTTACAAAACTGTACAATCTACTTCGGATTTAACAATGAACGTAAAAATCAGAATCTGAATTTGTATTGCAATAGTTTTGAGGAAGATTGTAAAATGTTGCTACAATTGTGTGATGATAACATGCATAAACGCTACCAAAATCCTACAGAAAAAGTAAAGGCACGACTTCAAAAAGAACTAAAAGTAATTATCGATTTGAAATTTGTCTCCTTCTTTTTAATCAATTATGATATCATCCGCTATGCGAAAGAAAACAACTTTTTTCATGTAGGTAGAGGAAGTGGCGCCAATAGTATTGTAGCCTATATTATAGGCATTACCGATGTAGATCCTATTGAATTAGACTTGTATTTTGAACGATTTATCAATCCGTTTAGAGCTTCTCCACCCGATTTTGATATTGATTTTTCTTGGAAAGATAGAAATACAGTAACCCAATATATTTTTAATCGTTTTGACAATGTTGCCTTATTAGCAACCTATAATACTTTTAAATACAGAGCCGTTGTACGCGAATTAGGTAAAGTATTTGGATTGCCAAAAGAAGAAATTGATAAACTAAGCAAAAAAGTTGCCGATACACAATTAGACGACATCTCTAAACTGGTTCTAAAATACGGAAAACTCATTGAAGGGTTTCCGAATTATGTGAGTGTTCATTCTGCCGGTATTTTAATTTTAGACAAACCCATTCATTATTATTCCGCTACTCATTTACCTCCAAAAGGCTTTGCTACCGTTCAGTTTGATATGAATATTGCTGATGATGTAGGTGTTTTTAAATTTGATATTTTAGGACAACGGGGTCTGGCAAAAATTAAAGATGCGTTAGCAATTATCAAAGAAAATAATCCGACAGCTCCTGAAATTGATATTACCAATGTGGAGCGTTTTAAGAATGATAAAAACATTAACAACTTGCTAAAAACAGGTGGTGCTATTGGTGCATATTATGTAGAGTCGCCTGCCATGCGTGGCTTAATGCAAAAATTACAAACGCAAGATTATTTGGGTTTGGTTGCTGCAAGTTCTATTATTAGGCCAGGCGTGTCGGGTTCTGGAATGAAAGAGGAGTTTATAAAACGGCATCGTTTTCCTGAAAAAAGAAAAGAAGCACATCCTATTTTATTACAAATTATGCCCGAAACTTACGGCGTAATGGTCTATCAAGAAGATGTGATGAAAGTTGCCAATCAGTTTGCCGATTTAACCTTGGGAGAAGCCGATGTTTTACGAAGAGGAATGAGCGGAAAGTACCGCTCTGTAGAAGAATTTAAAGCCGTTGAACATAAATTTATTACAAATTGTAGAAAAAAAGAATACCAAGACGAATTAATTTTTGAAGTGTGGAATCAAATTAAAAGTTTTGCAGGCTACGCGTTTGCAAAAGGACATTCTGCCTCTTACGCAGTAGAAAGTTACCAGAGTTTATTTTTAAAATGCTACTACCCTATTGAATTTATGACCGCAGTTTTAAATAATGGTGGTGGCTTTTATTCGGCTGAACATTATATTCATGAAGCTAAAATGTGTGGTGCAAAAATAGCCTTGCCTTGCATCAACAAAAGCGATCATGCAAATACCGTAGAAGGAAAAACTATTTATTTGGGTTTTGGTTACCTAAAAAATTTAGAAGATTTGGTGATTCAACGAATTTTAACAGAACGTCAAATACAAGGTGCTTTTTTTTCTTTGGATGATTTTATCGATCGAGTAACCATTTCGATAGAGCAACTCACCATTTTAATTCGTATTGATGCGTTCCGTTTTACACTAAAACCAAAAACAGCGCTACTTTGGCAAGCTACTTTTAAATTGAATGCCACAAAAATAAAACATCAAACAACACAAGAAAAGCTGTTTCGCTTGCAACATCAAAAATTTGAAATTCCAGCATTACATACCCATTGGTTAGAAAATGTTTATGATGAAATAGCACTGTTAGGGTTTACTATTCACGATTATTTTTCTTTGGTTACCGAAGAATTTCTTCCCCATACAAAAGCAAAAGAAATGGAAGCCTATTCTAATAAAAATATATTGTTGTATGGTAAATTAGTCACTACTAGATTTAACAAAACTTCACAAGGAAAACTCATGCGTTTAAGCACTTTTATAGACCAAGATGGTTTTTATTTTGATGCAGTTCATTTTACAGATGTTGTTCATTTATATCCAATAAACGGAATAGGAATTTATGCTTGTTACGGTAAAATTACCAATCGTTTTGGGTTTTGCAGTATGAATATCATCAAATCTAAAAAGATGAGTATTGCTATTGATCCTAGGCAATAAAAAATAACTTCAAATAAAATAATGTAGTTTTTTGAAGCTTGCCCCCCAACAAGAAAAAAACTGACAATTATAATAAATGAAGTTAAATTTATAAACGTTTAAAAATGTATTTCATACTATTTGAAATACTTGGTATCCATTATTTTTGTTATCAGAAAAGCAATTCAATAAAAATTAAAACCTTACAAACACTGTAAGGTTTTAAAACAACATCCTTCTTTTCCATAATATTATTAAAAAACTTTATGAGCTCAATACCTTTGAACATCATAAGTATTTATATCTTTATTAAATTTTTCTAAAGAAATCTCGGCTAATATTTCTTTAGTAATTGATTAAAAAATTTCATTTTCTTTACTACTATTTATCTTTCAGCAAAACTAAATCCAAAAAATGGAAAAACTTTACGGGTTTCCGTAATTTGGTAAAAAAAACCAAAAAAATTTTAAATAAGTCCAAAATCCTTAGCAATCGCAACTAAATGCGCAGGGTTTTTAGCATTAAAATGTTCTTTCAGAAATCTTAATCTTTTTTCTACAACACTTCTACTGGAAGGTTTAATTCCATTTTTCTTTAATTTTTTACTAATTTCTTCTTGAAGTAAACCTTTAGATAAACCTACAATTATAAAAATATCAAACTCTGTAATTTCTACAGTTTTTCTAGGGTGAATGGCAGTGTTTAAATCTGGTGAAATATAAAACTCATCCGAAGTAAAAATTGAATGAATTGCTTTTTTGAGTTCTTGCAGTCCGTTTCTATTTTTCCAAACATATCCCTGAATTTTTAGATTGCTATGCAAATGCTGAATTCGATGCGATTTATCTTCGATTGAAAAAACAATTATTTTTAAATCAGGAAATTCTTCGCGTACTTTTTCTATTAATTCTTCTCCAGATTTTAATTTTTGTGGCGTTCCATCATTTTGAAATGATAAATCAGTAATCATTAAATGATAAGGCTCTCCGTTTAAAGAAGCCTTTTTAATTTTATAGAACGCTTCATCACAATACGTAATAGAGTCTACTTCTTTCATGGAAATCTCATCTAAAGCCGCTTGTATACCGCTATTAATAAAATCAAAATCTTCTACAACTAAAACTTTTTCAAACATCTTTGCTTTTTAAAAATGAAATAACTTTTAATCTTTAGCTAAGTTTATTTTCGAAATTAAGACCTCCTTTTGTTGATTTTAAAAGGGTTTTCGTATTTTTGAGTCTCTTTCTAAAAGGATATTGTATTTTAGCTACTTTCCTTTTTTATTTCTTTCATGTCAAAACTAAACCCAAAAAATGGAAAAATTTTACGGGTTTCCGTAATTTGAAAAAAAAAATCAAAAATTCTTTAAATAACTCCTAAATCTTTGGCAATAGATACTAAATGTGTAGGATTTTTGGCATTAAAATGTCCTTTTAAAAATTTTAACCTCTTTTCTACAACACTTATACTTGAAGGTTTAATTCCGTTTTGCTTTAATTTTTTACTAATTTCTTCTTGAGGAAAACCTTTGGATAAATTTAAAATTAAAAAAACATCAAAATCTGTAATTTCTAAAGCTTTTCTAGGATGAATGGTCATGTTTAAATCTGGTGAAACATAAAACTCATCCGAAGTAAAAATTGAATGCACTGCTTTTTTGAGTTCTTGCAATCCGTTTCTATTTTTCCAAACATATCCCTGAATTTTTAGATTGTTATATAAATACTGAATTCGATGCAATGCGTCTTCTATTGAGAAAATAATTATTTTTAAATCAGGAAAATCATAGCGTATTTTTTTAATGAAATCTTCTCCGCATTTTAATTTTTGCGGAGGTCCACCATTTTGAAATGATAAATCAGAAATTATTAAATGATAAGGTTCTCCTTTTAAAGACGCTTCTTTAATTTTTAAAAAAGCTTCATCACAATAAGCAATAGAATCTACTACTCTTATGGAAAGTTCATATAAAGCAGCTTCTATTCCACTATTCATTAAATCAAAATCTTCTACAACTAAAACTTTTTCAAACATCTTTTCTTTTTAAAAATGAAAATAACTTTTAACCTTCTACCTAGTATATTTTCGAAATTAAGAACTCCTTTCGTTAACTTTATGAGGGCTTCCACTTTTTGAGTACATTTCTAAAATTATATTGTATATTCGTTTTTTTATCCTCCTATTATTTCTTTTTTGCCAAAACTAAACCCAAAAAATGGAAAAACTTTACGGATTTCCGTAATCTGGCAAAAAAAATTAAAAAATCCCTTAAATAACTCCTAAATTTTTAGCAATAGACACAAAATGTGTAGAATTTTTGACCTAAAAATGTACTCTCAAAAAATCTTACTCTTTTTTCTACAACACTTATACTTGAAAATTTAATCCCCGTTTTGCTTTAATTTTTTACTATTTTTTTTGAAGAAAATCTTTGAATAAATTTTAAAAAACTTACAATCTGCAATTTATAAAGACTTTCTGAGATGAATGGTCATGTTTAAATCTGGTGAAGTAGAAAACTCATCCGAAGTAAAAATTGAATGAATTGCTTTTTTGAATTTTTGCAATCCGTTGCTGTTTTTCTAAACATATCTCTGAATTTTCAGATTGCTATATAGGTGCTGCATTCGATACGATTTATCTTCGATTGAAAAAATAATTATTTTTAAATCAGGAAAATCACCTGAATTTTTTGGATTAAATCTTTTCTGAATTTTAATCTTCTCAGGCTTCCATCATTTTTAAATGATAAATCAGAAAATATTAAATGATAAGGTTCTTCGTTTAAAGAAATCTCTTTAAATTGAGACTTATAGCACTGTTAAAAAAATCAAAATCTTCTAACTAGCCCTTTTTAAAACCTTCTTAATTTTTAAAATTAAAAATAATTTTTATCCCTCTTATAGGATTATTTTCAAAATTAAGAGTTCCATTCATATTCTTTATACGGATTTTCGTATTCTTGAGTCCATTTTTATAAATAATTTTATTTTCTTTAAATCCAACTCCATTATCCGAATAAATTATTTGATACTCATTTTTTATTCTTTTGCAAGCAACAACAACTAAAGTAGCCTCGCTATGCTTTTTCATATTCACAAAAAACTCATTAAACACCCTATAAATTACAATTTGCTTTTCTTTATCTAATTTATTTAACTCTATAGAAGCCAAATCTTTTAGAATAATTTTACAAGTATCTGAATTATAACTAGCTACGAGTTCTCTAAAATGATTTTCAAAATCTCCACCTGTTTCAATAGTATCATTTTCATGAGAAATAGCTCGAGTTTGGAGATATATTTTATCTAAATCGTTTATAATATCCGTTGGTTTATACGTTGAAGCCTGAACTTTAGTAAGAATTTTAAAGATATCATTCCCTAATTCGTCATGTAATTTTTTAGCAATCCTGGTTTCCGTATTATATTTTTCCTGTAAAACTTGTTTTTTGTGTTGCTGTTTTCTTCGATACAATAAAAACAGTAAGCTAGAAGCCAAAATAACAGTAATGATTAAAATATTTTTCTTTTGATTATTTTCTTGCTCTGCAATTAGTTTGTTTTCTGTTGCAAGTGTTTTAAATTTTAGCTTTTTTTTCTCTTCTTCTTCGTAATCATATTTAATTTTAGCAAACTTATATTGTCTATTGGTTTCTACTTTCTGTAAACTATCACTTAAACGAATACTCTCTTCATAATATTTAATTGCTTTTAAGGGTGTTACGAGAGCTGTAATTTTTTCTATCGCTTCAATTTGCCCTTTTGGGTTCACTAATTCTTTTGTAGCATCGTACATCTTCATTGCATACAATAAAGCCTTTTCAGTATCCTTTTCTTTAAAAAAATCTGATAAATGAGTGTAACTTGCCGCAAGTCCGTATGTGTCTTTTTCTTGAATTCGAATGGATTTGGCAAATAATAAATCTTTTTCAACCGGCTCATTAGCATTATTTAACCATTTTATATATGCCAAATTATCTATAACTCTTGCCTTTGTTTTTAAATTAACGATAGAATCCTTTAGCAAGTTTTCAAGAATTAAAATAGCTTTAGAATAGTCTTTAAATTCTTTATAAACGTTTGCCAAATTATTTTTATAAATAATCTTAGAGCTTTTCCTTGTTGTTATTGCAATCCCTTTTTTATAATAGTTTACGGCATCCTGATAGATTGATCTCTGTTTTGAATTTATAGCTAAAATATTATAAGCAGATGCCGTGGTGGTTGCTTTTTTTCCGTTGATAAATTTTATAGAAGCTACTGCCGAAGAATCACTTTTTGTATAATCTCCAAAATTAGATTCTATGTATGCAATGTTTAGAAAAGAGGCTCCCAATTGCAGACTGTCTTTTGTCTTAAAAAAATGTTTTTTTGCGATATTGTAATAATAAAAAGCACTATCTCTTAAATTTATTTGATTAAAATATAAGCCTAATCTAAAATTAACATGACCTAAATAGGCATCACTCTCTTTGGTAATCTCTAAATTTAACATCTTTTTACAAGCACCAATAGCACTATCGGGTTCGTTAAGCTTGCTATATAAAAATCTATTGAGATTAAAAAGCCTGTATTTGTCTGAACTATTAATCGCTCTTTTGTTAAGTATTTTTTTTGATAGTTGAAGCTGTTCTTTATTGTTAAGATTTTTAAATTGAGAAAAATCGACAGGAACAAATTTTTCTTCTTGAGTTTTTTGATTCGGAAGCCCATCATTTTTCAGAACTTCTTCTTTACAAGATAAAAAGAATATTACCAGAAAAAAGAGGGGCACAATTTTCACCTGTTTCATTTGTCGAAAATACCATAAATATCTCAATATACTCCGCACTATTTTTAGGAATTATAGATTGCCATTAAGTTGTACCCCATCCATTAAAAATATTGGTAAAGTTAATTGTTAACTAAGTTTTTATAATTGATTTCTTTTTTACAAAATTTGTATTTACATGACAAGCCCCAATGCTATAAAATTGGGACTGATACCGTTATAGACATCTAATGCCGTAATAAATCGTTTCCTTTTTCGCTTACTTTTTAAAAAAAATGATCGCAATGAAGGCTACGCTAATTCTTTTTTAATTTCAATGAATCAAAAAATAATTCAATTTATGTACACGAAATTGTACGTATAAATTGGTGTGAAAAGGATTTCTAAAACATCTGATAGAATTTATCTAAAATGCCTACTTTTAACAAAAATGGCATTCATTTTTTTTTTAGCGATTTTACATAATTTTGAAAGCATCATTTTATAATGAAACTAACACATACTCAATTACTTCCAGAAATTGGAGTAAGTCATAATACAGATATCAAAAAGAAAGTCTTTATAGGCAAGGGAAGCGTCCCTAATTTAATGATGTTCGGCACTACCACTTTTAAGCCTGGCCAAACGGTAGCAACCCATCAACACGAAACCATGACCGAAGTTTTTTATATTCAATCTGGTAAAGCCGACTTTATGATAAACAATAAAAAGAACATCGTAGTTTCGGGTGACTGTATAACCATTGAACCCGGAGAATATCATTCCATGAATAACCCCTATAAAATCGATACAACTTGGATTTATTTTGGAATTGCCACCGATACTAAAGAATAAATTTGTATCTTAATTGTTTATTTACAATGATCATTTCTCCCATGAAAAAGTTTTGTTTATTCCTTATAACTTTGTGTATTAGTTCTCTAGCGTTTTGTCAAAACCAAAACTTTATTATTGATCATACTTTTCCTTATCATGTAAATGAAGAAACTTTAGGTAGCGCAACTATTGGCGGAGACACTATATTTATTTCTTCTTCTAGAACCAATCCGTTAAGATTTCAATTTGTAAATGGAGATGCCAATACCCCGCTTGTGATTATTAATAAAGGCGGGCAAGTAAAAATTGATAGTGGCGATACTGGTATCTGGGGTGCCATAACCTTTGAAAATTGTAGATACATTAAAATTAGCGGAGCTGGGCATCCAAATTATAAATACGGATTTAAACTCTCGGCTGTTGAATCTGGTTTGGCTTTTGCAGATTTGAGTTCTGATTGTGAAGCCGAATTCATAAAAATAGATCACGATGGTTTTTTCGGTATCGTGGCTAAAAAAGATTATGAAGGAAATCCTCCTTTTCCATATCCGGTTTTTAAAAATTTAATAATTCATGATTGTTTTATTGAAAATGTATCTGAAGGAATGTATTTAGGTGAAACTCAAACACCCGGAATGGAGTTTAAGCAGGTAAGAATTTACAATAATATTGTGCGAAACACTTTAAGAGAATCTATACAAATAGCCAATATGGTAGAAGATATAGAAATTTATAATAACACACTTTTAAATGCAGGATTAGAAAATATACCCCACCAAACCAATATACTTCAAATAGGGAACAACAGTGTTGTAAATGCCTATAATAATATTCTCATAGGCGCACCTTCTAATGGAATTATTGCTTTAGGAAAAGGAGATTGCACATTTACCAATAACTATATCGCTTCCAATTTAGGAGTTTTTGTTGATAACCGGTCTGTAAGTGATCAACTAGCTCCTGTGAATATTAACCAAAATTATTTTAGAGAAATTAATGGTACCGAAATTATAAAAAATTATAATGAAATTAATTATATAACTGCTGAAAATAATTACTATGATACAGATATTACCTTCTTCCTAAATGAATCTGGCAATGCAAATAACTTTACGGTAGCAAATAATTGTTTAGCACGTATTCCAGAAATTGAATTTGAAGATCCTTCTAAGAATGATTATTCCGTTACAAATAATAATCCGACTGAATATCAGCAAATAGGAGCACCGAGCGGACCCGAATATTTTGAAACAGCACCTCAACAAATTAAAATTACCTCTGAAATGGTAACCGATTTAGTTGAAGGAGGCAGTATAAATTCGCCTTTATTTTTATTTGATGAACAAAATTTAAATATAACAATCGATGAACATGCCCAAAGTGTTTCATGGAAGCCTGCTAACGCAATGAATAATTCTTCGTATCATGTAGTGATAGATTTAGGAAAACACTATTACATATCAGAAATAAATTTACATGATATGGATAATAGTGCTGATTTTACAGTAGAATATGGCAATGAAACAAATTGGGAAACTTTATTTACCGACCCTTGTGACACTTATAATACTTGGAGTAAAAATGAAACTGATGTAACCACAAGATTCCTACGATTTTCCATGTATCAAAATGTTTTTGCGTTTGTTAATGAAATCATTATTTATGGATATCCAGTAGTTAAAGAATCTAAACAAATTGTTATTTTACCCACTATGGTAACCGATCTGGTGCAAGGAGGAAGCTTAAATTCACCTTTATTTTTGTTTGATGAACAAGATTTGAATTTAGTGGCAGAAGAATCTGCTGTAAGTAATTCTTGGAAACCAGCCAATGATGCCTTAAATGCTCCATATTATGCTATTATAGATTTAGGAAAAGAATATTACATTTCTGAATTCAATCTTCATGATATGAATGATAAACAAGATTTTACCGTAGAATATGGAAATCCCAATTATTGGTCTCCTTTGTTCGTGGATTCTTTAGATAATTTTCAGTCTTGGAATACACATAATACAGATATTTCTACACAATATTTACGTTTATCGATGTTAGAAAATCCTTATGCAGCCGTAAATGAAATCATAATTTATGGATATCCTTTAATTGATTTCCTGAAAGTAAGTAAAAAAAAAAGTAGCGAAGATAAGCAGATCATCATCACATCAAATATGATAAAAAATTCTGTTAAAGAAGGTAGTGTACGTTCCGCCAGACTTTTATTTAATGAGGAGCATTTAGAGTATACATCAGAAATGAACGCATCCAGTAATTCTTGGAAACTAGCCGATGCAGTCAATAATGAATCCCATGATATAATTTTTGATTTAGGAAAAGAATATTATATCTCTAAAATAAATTTACATGATATGCAGCAAACAAAAAAATTTACTCTAGCCTATGGCTCTGCATCAAATTGGACCACTTTATTTATAGACCCATATACTAATTTTAATCATCAGAATGAAACTAAAACAGCTATTTCAACAAGGTATTTACGTTTTTCTATGGATCAAAACGAATTTGTATCAGTAAACGAAATTTATATTTTCGGCCGTCCAATAGTATCAAAATCAGCAAATAGAAAAACAGTTGAGGTTATCAATTGCGACGCACCTCTTTCTAACCCTGACAATATTGTAGTATTTAATTCTGAAAACATTGTACTGTATCCAAATCCTGTAAATCAGAAATTATACCTAAAGTTTCCTCTTAAAATGACCGGAAAAAGTAATTTGCTCATCAAGGATCTCTTAGGGAAAACATTGTATCATCAACAACTATTAATTAGTGAGCAAAATCCTTTTCTTGAGCTTACTAATTTTCAGTTACCAAAAATAAAGGGAGTCTACATCATGTCCATACTTCATGAATCTGGAGATTTAAGAAATTTAAGATTTCTTAAGGAATAATTTTAAAAATAAGAAGCTCATCAAAAATAAAAAAATACTTTACACTACAATTTTAAGATGCAACTTTTAGTAATTATATATTTTAATCTACAATCACAATTAATACCAATGCTGCATTGAAATAACCGTAATAAAACGCCCTTTTTTTCCTTTCTATTTGAATATAAGAACAAACCGTAACGAAGCCTATGCCTAATTTTAAAGATTATGTGGTATTACTTTTTAGGAATTTGTAAAACATCCTTTTTAGTACATGAAAAAAATATAATTAATTGACAATAAACAAATTATATGGATGTAAACTAAAAAATAAAAATGGAAAACTTGATTTTTTAATTCTTATCTCTTTTAATCAACCTGAAAAAGCACAACAAAATTATGCGCAAAGAGGGCAAATTGAAATGTGTTTTAAAGCGATGAAATCTAGTGGATTTGATATAGAAAACACCCATTTAAAAGATATTCAAAGAATTGAAAACTTAATTTTACTGGTAATGATTGCTTTTGTATGGTGCTATAAAATTGGAATATATCTGCATCTAAAAAAGCCTATACCAATTAAAAAACCCGGAAGAAAAGCCAAATCTATATTCAAATATGGGCTTAACTTCTTAGCAAAAACGCTTTTAAACTCTGAAAATAAAACAAATGTAGAAATCTATCAATTTTTGTCATGTACTTAGAAATTGAGTACTAAATTCGCTTACTCTTTTTTGGAAATCATACTCAAACACAGGTATAAAAACACGATTATTTTTACGATTATTTTGCAATTCAGTATATTTAAAACCAATTTACGTCATCTTCTACGCTTATAAAAATTTTTTTCTTGGGTCTTATATTAACAAAGGGAAGTACTGCTATGGATTTTTGATTTAACAACTTTCTTTTTTTCAAACAAATATAAAATAAATGTTTATACCAGACTGATTAAATACTTCAAGTCTAACTTTAGAATTGGATTTACTTTTCCTAATTTTCTAGCATTTCAAATTTGAATTCCATTTTATCTGTTTCATTTTAACGCCATATCAATACTGTTGTCAATTAGAATTTTATGGTTGCTACTATTTTATTTGAAAAACTTAGAAATGATTACACTAAACGGCAAAATTGAATGCAAATACTAAACAAGAAAATTCTACAAAACTGTCACTTCTACAATAGGAAAAATCTCATAAAGAGGCCAGCACAAAGCTTAGGAACTTTAAAAGATTTCTCTCTACATTAAAAATGACAAAATTAAATGACAAAATTAAAAAGCACGTTGTTAACAACAACCAAAAAATCTTGTACCATTCTTAACAACAAATTCCTATTTTTACAGAACATTTATACAATTAATCACTTCAATAATTACCCATAGAAATGTACTTAATTTTCGATACTGAAACTACTGGTTTACCCAAAAGTTGGAACGCTCCTATAACAAATACAGATAACTGGCCAAGGTGTGTGCAAATTGCTTGGCAATTGCATGATGAAATGGGAAATGTTTTAGAACACAATGATTTTCTCATTAAACCAAAAGGCTATAACATTCCTTATGATGCCGAGAGAATTCACGGAATTTCTACTGAATTAGCTGAAGAACAAGGAATTACTTTAGACGAAAGTTTACGCTTATTTAATGAAGTTTTAAGCAAGACCAAATTTATTGTAGGTCAGAATTTGAATTTCGACATCAATATTATGGGCTGTGAATTTCATAGACTAGGCATTGAAAACACCCTAACCTCCCTCCCAATTTTAGATACGTGTACAGAAAAAACGGCATCCATGTGTCAGATTCCTGGAGGTCGTGGCGGCAAATTTAAATTACCAACCTTAACAGAATTACACAAACATTTATTCGGTACTAATTTTGGTGAAGCTCATAATGCAACCGCCGATGTAGAGGCAACTACCCGCTGTTTTTTAGAGTTAATTCGTCTTCGAGAATTTACCAAAGAACAATTAGATGTTGATGCAGATTATTTTAAAAATTTCTCTGAAATCAATCCAAAACCGATTCAGGTTATTGGTTTAAAACATATCAACCTAAAGAAAGAAAGTGACAAAATTCGCAAACGTCTAGAAAAATTAAAAGACAACGTAACGACTAAATCTACTTCTGTAGGTTTAGCGGAATTAGAAAACGTACAATTTTCGCATTTGCATAATCATACACAATATTCTGTTTTACAATCTACCATGCAAATTGGTCATATTGTAGCAGCCGCTGCCAAAGATAATATGCCAGCAGTTGCCATGACAGATACTGCGAATATGATGGCGTCTTTTCATTTTGTGAGTGCTGTTTTAAACCATAATAAAACTGCAGCAACTCCCATGAAACCGATTGTGGGTTGCGAGTTTAATGTGTGTGAAGATCACAAGAACAAATCCGTAAAAGACAATGGATATCAAGTTGTTTTATTAGCGAAAAACAAAAAAGGGTATCATAATTTAGCTAAAATGTCTTCGATTGCTTTTGTTGACGGATTTTACTATGTTCCAAGAATTGATCGCGAAATAATCAAAAAATACAAAGAAGATATTATTGTTTTAACGGGAAATTTATATGGTGAAGTTCCGAGTAAAATTCTAAATCTTGGAGAAAAACAAGCAGAAGATTCTTTAATTTGGTGGAAAGAGCAATTTAAAGATGATTTTTATATTGAATTGATGCGCCATCATCAACAAGACGAAAATATTGTCAATGAAACTTTATTAAAATTTTCTAAAAAGCACGATGTTAAAATTATTGCGACCAACAACACCTTTTATTTAGAGAAAAAAGATGCCAATGCCCACGATATTTTATTGTGTGTAAAAGATGGTGAGAAGCAAGCAACTCCTATTGGTAAAGGCCGTGGTTATCGATATGGTTTGCCTAATGATGAGTATTACTTCAAGTCGACGGCTGAAATGAAAACGCTTTTTGCTGATTTGCCCGAAGCCATTAGTAACATTCAAGAAATTGTTGATAAAATTGAGATTTTCACTTTGGCAAGAGACGTTTTGCTACCTGCTTTTGATATTCCTGATAAATTTAAAGATGCAAAAGATGAGGAAGACAAAGGTAAACGTGGTGAAAATAATTTCTTAAAACACTTAACGTTCGAGGGTGCTAAGAAACGTTACGGAGAAATTACCGAAAGTATCAAAGAACGTTTAGATTTTGAGCTCTCTGTGATTGAAAAAACTGGGTATCCTGGTTATTTTTTAATTGTTGAAGACTTTATTCGAGAAGCCAGAAAAATGGATGTTTCCGTAGGTCCTGGTCGTGGTTCTGCCGCGGGTTCTGTGGTTGCGTACTGCTTGTGGATTACCAATATAGACCCTATTAAATACGATTTACTTTTTGAGCGTTTCTTAAATCCAGAACGTGTTTCCATGCCCGATATCGATATTGATTTTGATGATGAAGGCCGAAGCCGAGTCATGGATTATGTCATCGATAAATATGGTGCCAATCAGGTTGCACAAATTATTACCTATGGCACCATGGCTGCAAAATCTTCTATAAGAGATACGGCTAGAGTTCTAGATTTACCACTGTTCGAAGCAGATAGAATTGCCAAATTAATTCCGTTAATTAAACTTAAAAATATTTTTGGGGAGGATGCAAAAAGTAAAGGTAAAGTTGCTGATTTAAGAGCAGAAGAAAAACAATTGGTCGAAGAGTTAAAAAATTTATCTTATGGAAATGATCTAACTTCAGAAACCATCAACAAAGCAACTATTTTAGAAGGCTCTGTTCGAAATACAGGAATTCACGCTTGTGGTGTTATCATTACTCCAGGAGATATTACCAATTATGTTCCTGTTGCACTCGCAAAAGATTCTGACATGTATGTTACGCAATTTGACAACTCTGTCGTGGAATCTGCAGGTTTGTTAAAAATGGATTTCTTGGGATTAAAAACGCTGACTTTAATTAAAGACACTGTTAAAATTGTAAAAGCAAAACATGATATAGATTTAGATCCGGATAGTTTTCCTTTGGATGATGAAAAAACGTATGAACTATTCCAAAAAGGAGAAACAGTGGGTATTTTTCAATACGAATCTCCAGGAATGCAAAAACATATGCGCTCTCTAAAACCAACTGTTTTTGCTGATTTAATTGCCATGAACGCCTTGTATAGACCCGGACCTATGGAATATATTCCGAGTTTTATCAACAGAAAACACGGTACTGAAGATATTGAATATGATTTACCTGCCATGGAAGAATATTTGGCAGAAACCTACGGAATTACAGTGTACCAAGAGCAAGTAATGTTGCTCTCACAAAAGTTGGCAAATTTCACCAAAGGTGAAGCCGATGTTTTACGAAAAGCCATGGGTAAAAAACAAATTGCGGTTTTAGATAAAATGAAACCAAAATTCATAGAGCAAGCAGGTGAAAATGGGCATGATGAAAAAAAGTTAGAAAAAATATGGAAAGATTGGGAGGCTTTTGCAAGTTATGCTTTTAACAAATCTCACTCTACTTGTTATGCTTGGATTGCCTATCAAACAGCCTACTTAAAAGCACATTATCCTGCAGAATATATGGCTTCTGTGCTTTCTAATAATATGAATGACATTAAATCGGTTTCCTTTTTTATGGAAGAATGTAAACGAATGGGCTTGCAAGTTTTAGGACCCGACTTAAATGAATCTTTCTTAAAATTCTCTGTAAATAATGATGGTGCTGTTCGTTTTGGAATGGCGGCAGTAAAAGGTGTGGGTGCTGGTGCGGTAAGAGCTATTATTAAGGAACGAGAAGAAAATGGCAATTATACGTCCATTTTTGATTTGGCAAAAAGAGTAGATTTACGTGCTGCAAACAAAAAATCTTTTGATAGTTTGATAAAAGCTGGTGCTTTTGATTCTTTTGCAGACACACATAGAGCACAATATTTTCATATCGATGAAAAGGGATTGACTTTCTTAGAACGTGCCATGAAATTCGGAAGTAAATATCAAGAAAACAAAAATTCTGCACAGGTTTCTATGTTTGGCGAAACATCTACCGTACAATTTCCAGAACCAGACATTCCTGAATGTGAAACTTGGGGAACCATGGAACTTTTATCACAAGAAAAAGAAGTCATCGGAATTTATATTTCTGCGCATCCTTTAGACGATTTTAAAAATGAAATGATTTTCTGCAACGCTTCCTTAAAACATTTTAAGGGTGATATTGGTAAATATGTGAACATGAATTTGTCTTTTGCAGGTATAATTTCTGATGTACAACATCGAGTTTCTAAAGCCGGAAAAGGTTGGGCAATGTTTACGATTGAAGATTATGGTGACAGTCATGAATTTAGAATTTTTGGCGAAGAATATTTAAGAATGAAACACTTTTTAGTGCCAAATTCCTTCTTATTTGTGCGCTGCACCATTCAGCCTGGATGGACAAATAAAGAAACAGGAATTGCTGGAGAACCAAGAATGAAATTTACAGAAATGAAACTATTGCACGATATTATGGATGAACTCTGCAAAAAAATAACCATTAAAATTCAATTACAGGACCTTCAGGAAAATACGATTTTAAATTTAGAAACCATTTTAAAAAATAATCCAGGAAAGCAATCTCTAAACTTTACCGTTTGGGATGCCAAAGAAAAAATTGAAGTAAGCTTGCCTAGTAGAAATACAAAAATAAAAGTGTCTAATGAATTGTTGGCAACGTTAGAGAATCAGCAAATAAATTTTAAACTAAACTAAAACTGAACTAAAGATGAACTTTTACTACTGCGGTTAATGATCTTCTTATGGATATCATACCATGAGTAGGTTTTTTTCTTATTTTGGTTATTAGAGTCCTTATATTTTTGTTTTTATTTATCCATAGCTTTAAAGAGTCTGTCTAAAAATTGAATTCCGTAAAATCAGCCATTCAAATTCAATTTTCTGCGTTACCAAATTTAAATTGATAAAGATTCCATCTCAGAAACATCAATAATTTCTAAAAACTTATTGTCATTTAAGAAAACACGCACCTTGAGAGTTGTTACGAAAACGTTTTCCTAGTTAATTATACGTTAAATTCACTTTAAAAAAGAAAATAAAGCAAGATCTTGTAAAGATTAAACGAGATAAATATTTACTTTTGTTTAACAATTTAAAGTTACCATGAAACAAAAAAAAGAAAATACTTGGGTTAGTTGGAATGAGAATTTAAAATATAACTACGACAAGCTTTACAAGATAAAATCAGAAGAAGAACTTCGCGAAGTAATAGCAACAAACGATAAAATTCGATTTTTTGGAAGTAAACAGTCCTCATCTGATATTGCAGCGGGCACAGACTCTTTAATTGACATGACAGGATATAATAAAATTGTGTCCTATGATGATGATGAAAAAACAATTACTGTTCAATCTGGATTGATATTAGGAGAATTATTAGAGGCAATCGAGGCGGTTGGCTGGTGTATTCCGTGTTTACCAGACATCAATACAATAACAATTGGTGGTGCTCTAGCAACGGGAACTCATGGAACAAGTGGAAAGTTACTTTGTGAGTATATGACGGAATGTACTTTGGTTTTAGCGGATGGCAGCATAAAAAAAATTACGGATAAAGATGAATTAATGGATGCTGTTCGTGTTTCTCTGGGGATGTTAGGAGTTATGTCTACCATCACTTTTAAGTGTGAAACCGAATACACTCTGCATGTAAAAGAAAGACCAGAATCTGATTCAGAATGGTTACCAAAAATTAAAGAGCGTCTTAAAACACATGATTTCTTAAGAATTTTATGGTTACCTCATACAGATAAAGGCTATGTAATTACAGGTGATAAAATTGATCCTAACAAAGAAGTTATAGAAAATATGGGGCCAAGTTATTTGAAACATCGAAGAACGGCATCAAAAATTTTATACAAGTACACACACGTTTTTCCTTGGATTACTGCCATAGCCAATAAATTACTATACAGAGGATTTTTTAACTCTAAAAAAGAGCATAAAGGATCTTTATACCAAGCAACGGTTACAAAATCTAGAGGTTCTACTTTAGAATTGGCAGAATGGACCATCGCCTTAGATAAATTTCCACAAGTTTTTGAGGAACTAAAAACAGAAATTAACAAATGGTCTAATAAATCTTTTATTCATATTCCTATGGATGTGCGTTTTGTACAAAAAGATAATTCTTGGTTAAGTTACGCTTACCAGCAAGACACGGTTACCATGGGTTGTGTTTCTAGAAATGCAGCCACTGCAGATACTTATGAAGCCTTTAAAAGTGTAGAAAAAGTTTTCTTAAAGCACGGCGGAAGGCCACATTGGGGAAAACGCTTTGAGGCAAAAGATGCACAATTGTCTAAAATTTATCCAAAATGGGAAGCTTTTAAAGAATTAAGAAGAGAATTAGATCCCACTAATAAGTTTTTAAATCCGTATTTGGCCAAATTAGTTAACGAAAAAAGCAAAATGAATGCAAGAAAAGTCATTGCCTAAAGGAGTATTATTTGATTTTGATGGGGTAGTTGTAGACAGTGCAGAAAGCCATAATAGTGCTTGGTCTTCTGCTTTTATAGAATTGTTTAAGCAGCCGATCGCATCATTTCCTAAAAGTTTGTCAGGAAAATCACCTATGGTGATTGCGAATTATTTTTGCAGTGTTATTGGCAAAGGAAATCAAACCGAAGATTTATTTTTATTAAAAGATAACCATTTAGATATTTATTTTAAAACTCCGAAGCTATTGCCAGGTGTGCATGAAATTGTTGCTTTTTTAAATAAAAACAAAATACCTAATGGAATTGCAAGCAATGCCACGAAACAATTTTTAAAAAATAGCATTCATCATTTAGAATTAGATTTTAATACTGTTTTCGGACTTCAAGATTATGAAAAACCTAAACCTGCGCCAGAAGCTTATATATCGTTAGCAAAAGCTTTAGATTTTATAGAAGATGATTTTAAAAATCTATGGGTTTTTGAAGATAGTTTAACCGGCACAACCGCAGCAAAATTAGCAGGCATGAACCCCATTGGAATTCTAACACAATATGATGAACAAGAATTAAAAGAAGCGGGAAGCACAATGGTTTTTCCAACCCTTTTGGAAGCCTATCAGTATTTATCAAAATAATGTTTTTTTCGTAAGTATTAAAAGTAAAACCTCTGCAAATATATTTGTAGAGGTTTCTTTTTATTTTCTACTTTCTAGATAACACCAAATCTGCATTGAAATATTTTAAAAACTATAATGTCGTTACCTCCCGAAAAAGGGTCTCTAGATTTTTAGTTTGTGCCGTTAATCCTAAAATTTTCAAATTGTTTTCTTGAGCAAAATCAAAAATTGTAGATCGCATATCTTCTTTAGAATTAAACGTTAACTGCCAAGTATTTTCCGCGCTATTTGTTGCTAAAACTAAATGCTTAAATTGATTGAATATCTTTTTATCAACCCCAGTATTCAAAGTAACTTCAATGATTTGTTGTTGCTTATTTTGGAGTTCAGATAGTTTTTTATCCACCAAAATTTCTCCTTTTTTAATGATGATGACACGATCGCAAACCGCTTCTACTTCTTGCATAATATGCGTAGAAAACAACACTGTTTTGTCTTTACCTAACTCTTTAATTAGTTCTCTAATTTCAACCAATTGATTAGGATCTAAGCCTGTTGTAGGTTCATCTAAAATTAATACTGATGGATTGTGCAAAATCGCTGCTGCTAAGCCTACTCTTTGCTGATATCCTTTAGATAATTGATGTATTTTTTTATGGGCTTCTGACGTTAAACCCACTTTTTCAATACAAATTTCTATTTGACTTTTATCGACTTTATAAATAGCCGCCTGAAATTGCAAATATTCGCGCACATACATCTCCTTATACAAAGGATTGTGTTCTGGTAAATACCCAATAATTCTTTTTGCTTCAATGGGGTTTTTTAAAACATCAATCTCATCCACAAAAACCTCACCTTCGTTGGGTTGTATAAAACCTGTTAGAATTTTCATTATGGTTGATTTTCCAGCACCATTGGGACCTAGAAAACCAATTATTTGTCCTTTATCCGCAGAAAAAGAAACGTTCGATACTGCTTTTTGAGTGTTGTAAATTTTACTAAGAGATGAAACTTTTATAGACATTTTAATTATTTATATTTTAGGTTTCGACAGCGTATATATTTAGCTTAGGCGAAAGGTTCAACCTGACATTTGGTTTTGTAATTAACGTTTTTTATGCTGATTTAGTTTACAATTTTTAATGTTTGTAACCTCATCTTCCGAATATTTTTCATTCTTCGCCATGCTATTTTATGACGCTTTTTATACAACCATAAAGTAACTAAATCAAAACCAAAATAGAAAAAACTAATACCGCTTGGTGGGTTTGCACTTGGTAAAAAAGGAATGTTATCCCAAGCGGTAGTTGGCCACCACCAACATTCAAAAGCGGTACCGACAATTTCTAAATACGATACGGCTATAAACATGGTTAAGTAAAACATTCTCTCTCTGGGTTTCTTTCTTAATATCAGTAAAGTAGCGATTGTTAAAACAAATCCGAAAACATCATTTTTAAAAATTAAAAAAGTAGTAGCGATTACAATAATTAATAGTGTAAATACTTTTTCTAAGAACCTTTTATTGTTTTTAGCGTAGGGTGTTTTTGTAAAATAGATAACCGCTGCATAGACCAAAGCATGTCCCATAGGGATATAATGGGGTACATTTTCTAATCGATATGTATACATACCCGTTCCTATAGAAAAAGTATATTCTACGATGATTGCAATAAGTACAATATACAGCATTTGCTCTTTAATTCTTGGACTTCCTTTAAAAAAGGTAATTGAAAAAATAACCACCATCAGCCAATTTGCAAACCATTGCAAGTCTTGATAATTCTCTACCATAAAAACACTGTCTATAAGAAGACCGAAAAATATGTAGAAAAATAAAACTCCTAGCGTTTTAAAGAATGCTGAAAAAAAAGTTTGTGAAGTTACTGCACTCATTTGGCTAAAATAAATAAAGTAAATAAAAAATGACTCAAAAAAATTGAGCCATTTTTAACAAATACAAAAAAGTACGTATTACAATTGATAACGAATTCTAAAACTTATAAATCTTGGTAAAATAAAACGTTCATTTAAAGTAAAAGCAAAAACGCTTTGACTTACAGCTGCTTCAGATCCTGTTGCTAATAAGTTGTTACCCACAACTTCATATTCCAATTTTGCATCTCTGTCTTTTCTATACGCTAATTTAGCATTCCAAATACTAAAGGTATTTGTAGTTACGCCATTTTGTCTTTGTTCATTAAAAGAAAAATCTGAAGTTAAGGTTACAGAATTCCAGATATACGCATCAAAATTTATAGAGGGCCTATGATTTACAGACTTGAAAACTTGCGCTCTTGAGCTGTTTTCTTGATTACTAAAGTTTACATTGTAACTTAAAGTCACATTTGGTGCTTTTGTAAAGTTCGTACCAATTCTGGTGTTAAAACCATAACCCGTATTAATGTTTGTGTTTTCATCTTCATTAATGAATTGATAGCTCTTATTGTAATTATAACTACCTCCTAAACGAGTTTGTATTTTACCAATTCTTTTGCCAGCAAATAAAGACGCAGAAAAACTTTCATTATCTAATGGAGAGTTAATAGATGTACTACTAGCAACTACAGAACCTGGCGCAAAATTTGTATTTCTATTTACTTGATCAATCGTTCTTCTGTAATTAATTCTAGAAAATACATTACTATTGTTAAACAAATTAAAGCTACTGTATCTTAAACTTACATTATGAAAACTTGAATTTATTAATTCTGGATTTCCTGCAAAAAAAGAATCATAATTATTTGCCACAATACCTCTAGCTATTTGATTTACATCTGTAAAATTAACCTCTTGTCTATAGGTAAACGTTAAACTTTCACTTCTCTTAAATTGAGCAATCGTTTCAAATTCTGGAAGAAATTTAAAAAATTCATCAGTAAAAGTTTCTAAACCATATTGTGTGTTATTCGAATTATAAGAATGTACAGTAAAACCAGGTGTAAAAGTAAAAATACCTGCTTTTAAACGATATCTTAATCCTGCATAAATATCCGTAAAATTATATTGGGTATCGTTTGTTATTTCCGGATTTTCGATTCCGGTTATATTTGTTGGGTTTGGATCTAATTCCGCACCATTATCCAAAATTTGGAAAAAACGTGAATTAAAATTTTGCGAACTTAAAATAGTACCTGTCACAAAGTTTAAATTACTTTTTTGATTTAAGATATAATAGTAGTCCAATTTTGCGTCTAATTGATTGGTTTTCACCTTACGATCTTGCTCTAATGTATAGAACATATTTGTTCTGTCTAAACCTAAATTTTCTGCGGCATCATCAAAGCCATCATTATCGGCATCATCATTATTGTTCGGGTCATTTTCTAAAGAAGCTACATAAAACGGATCTTCGTCTTGTAGCAAATGCTTTACTTCTAAGGCAAAAATACTTTTTTCACTTGCTGTGTAGAAATAACTAAAGTCTTGATTAATAGTGTAAGGTGTTGCATTTTCATCTTGAACAATATCGCTTAAAACTCTAGACTCTATACTTTGGTTGCTAAACTCATTCGAAAAACGTCCTGCAACATTATAATTCAATTGATTGTTAAAATCTTTTTTATAGATAGAGCTAAAACGAAACAAACCTGTATTACTCGTTTGGTCTGTTTTAGTATCTCTAAATTCATCTGGAATATTAGGGTCTACATAATCAATATCAGATATATTTCTTTGGCCGTTACTATTACCAGACCAAATTAAGAAACCACTTAAATCTAATTTTTTATTTGGTGAGTAGCTAAAGTTTAAAGCAGATAATTTACTTTCTATTCTGTTTGCATTTCTCGCTCCAGCATTTAAAAACCCAATTCCGGCATCTGCAATGTTAATATTTGTTCCGTTAGATGGACTTTGACTTTGAAAACTACCACCAAAACTTCTTGCATCTCTCCTACTGATTACAACATCACCTAAATTATTAACATCACCAATGATATTAATGGTGTATTTTGGTGTGTAATAAAATAATTTAGGTTGAAATAAATAAAGGGTTTCATCTTGAGATTGACCTCCACCAAAAGAAACATCTCCAAACCAAAAGTTCTTTTTACCTTCTTTTAATTTAATATTGATAGCAACTCGATCTTGATTATTTTGAACGCCACTTAATTGACTAACATTCGAGTAGTTTCTTAAAACCTGAATTTTATCAACAGCGTTGGAAGGAATGTTTTCTGTAGCTAATTTTGTATCACCACTAAAGAATTCTTTTCCATCCACCATAATTTTTTCAACAGCTTTACCTTCTACTTCTATTTGCCCTTGATCATTAATTTCTACTCCAGGTAATTTTTCAAGCACATCTTTTAACTTTCTTTCTGAACCATTTTTAAAAGAATCTGCGTTATAAATTATGGTATCCCCTTTAATAGTAACTGGCATTTTAGACACTATATTTATACCATCTAACATGTTATCTTCTAACATGATATAGTCTTTTGTAATATTCTCTGATTTTGATTTTATAAATTCGCTTATTTCTTTAAAGCCAACATAACTAATTTTAATGTTATAGACTTTATTTTTCTGTAAATCTAATTTAAAATTCCCATTAGCATCTGTAAAACCAAAAGAACTAATTCTTTTTGCTACGGTGTCTATAGCTATTACGTTTGCCATTTCTAAAGGCGCTCCGATAGAGTCTTTTACAATTCCGGAAAGTTTAATTTGAGCACTAGTAATGAATGTCACCATAAAAATGGCGATAAGTAGTATTTTTTTCATGTTATTATTTGGTTATTTTGTAAGATTAGAATCTACCTCTGCCACTTCTTCTGTTGTTCTGAAAGCGCTCTCTTAGTTCTTCTGTTTTTACTCTAATGATTTCATTATACTCTTCTCTAGAAACTTCTTTTCCTTTGGTTGGCTCTTCTATTTCTAAAACCTCATCAGAACTAATTGAAACTTCGGTGCAAAGCATGGTTGTTCTACCTGCATTGATTTCTAAAATTAAACCTGGCAAACCATAGTATTTATCCGGACCTGCGCTTATAGGAATTTGTGGAGAATACCAAGCGGTAACGTTTAGCATTTTTTTCTCATCCTTTTTAGTATTGGTAGAATCTTTTTCTTTTTGATTTCCTCTTCTAAACATACCTCCCCAATCTATACTTTTATCTTCTATAACTAAGGTTGCTTTATAACAAGTATAGTTTCCTATTTTTTTAGTTTCTGTACCCATTTCCCATTGAGGTTGCTCCATTTCTTCAACAATTAAAAAACGTTTGCTAAATTGCTCTACGTCCTCAATCATTTTTTTATCTTTTGTACTTTTATAAATAGAACCTTGTCCATTGCTTCTTCCCCAACTTGGACCAGAAGCTCCAGGAGCTTCTAAAGCAACATTTTCTTTGAAAGAAGAAGTTGATTTCGTAAAAGTTAATGTATATGTTTTTTCTAAGAAGTTTTTCATACGAGCCATCCTTTGTTTTTTTTGTTGCTCGCTCATTTGATCGCCAAACACACTCATGTCCATTGTTGTTTTAGACATATAAGTGGCTTTCCCCTGAAAATCTTTTTGAGCAAACGTTGTAAGGGTAACAACCAGCGCGATTAATACAGTAATAATTGATTTCATTAAGTTTAATTTAGATTAGTTTGAGACAAAATTATCTTTTTAATACTCTGTAGGACTTAAAAAAAACATAAAAGTTTAAAGGCTTTGGGAAAAGTTTAACATATCTATCCGCCCATCTTTATATTAATGCCATTTCCTAAATCAATTCCTTTTCTACCTTTCATTTTTTCCATCATTTCTTGATTTTTTTGTTTCTGAATTTTATCAAATTTTTTCTTAGAAACTTCTTTACCTTTTGTGGGCTCTTCTATGGTTATTGTTTTCTCTGGATTTAAGATAATTTCTGTACAGACAATTAAATTTTTACCATCATTTATTTCTAAAATTAAACCTGGCAACCCTTGGTAATCGGCAGGTCCATTACTTATTGGCACTTCAGTAGTGTACCAAGCAGTCGTAGTAACATTTTCTGTCGTTTTGGTTTCTTTTGATTCGCCATTAATCATACTCATGTTAATATTTTCTACCTCTTTAGAAAAAGTAGCTTTATAGCAAGTATAAGTACCAATACTCTTTGTTTCTGAAGATAATTCCCACTCATATTTTTCTAATGCATCTTTCACTAAAAATGGTTTTCCCATAATTTCAGTTTTGTTGGCAAATCTATTTTCCTTTATATCCTTATAATATAAATCTGCACTTCCTGAACCACCAAAAGACATTACAACCATTTTACGACTACCTGCTCGAGGAGTAGGATCGTCTAGTTTTACATCTTCTTTATACATTGATGTAGTTTTATCAAACTCTAAGATAAAAGTTTTCTGATTCATCTTCTGCATTCTTTTTTGCAGCTCTTCTTGCATTTTATCGGTAACACCTTTTTGGTTATCGCCAAAACGTATATTGGACTTTCTACTTGTTTTATAGGTAGCTTTTCCGTTAAAATTTTGTGCACTTAAGGCTGTTGCAAATACTAATGCCAGTGTTGTTATAATTGCTCTCATAATTTATTCGTTTTCGTATTTTTTATATAATTTTATTAGTCCATTAATTCCTTTTTTAGATTTAGCTATTAAATCATCTAAATTTTTTGATTTTCCTTCCACAGTAAATTTACCAGCAATAGAAACTTTTTGATTTTCAGTTTTTTTTAAATCGATTCCAAAACTCATTTTAATAAGTTCCTCATCTTTATTTGTTTCAAAGATCGTTTTTACCTCATCCCAATCTATATTTTTTAATTCTTTAACAGAATCTACTTTATAAGACATAGAAGTTACTTTTACCTCTGTATTCGTATTTTTTATAGACTCATTTATTGCAACACTTTTATGTTGTGCTAATACTATTGAGGTACATAATAAAAGGAATACTGTTGTTACTTTTTTCATGATATATTGTTTTCATTTGATTACACTACAAAGATGCAACATCAACTTACTTTTTAAAGTTAACGAACGTTAACGAGTGTTAACCAAGTAATTTTATTAAAATTACTACCTATATTTGACCCATGAAAAACAAAAAATATACTTGGATTTTCTATTTAATTGCTGTTACAGTAGTTGCAACAATTGGCGTGCAATTCTATTGGAACTTCAAAAATTACGAAGAAAATAAACAACGAGTTAGGAATGAAATTCAGTTAAGTTTAGACAATGCTGTAGAAGAATATTATGCAACTTTGGCTAAAAAAGACTTTTTAACAATTTTACAACCTGGTAAAGATAATATCGACATTAAATTTTCTGCTGAGACACCTTTCGATTCTTTAATGAAGAATATTAAAAATGGGAAAAATGAAGGTGTAAAACCAAAATTCACCATTAATAGTATTAAAATGACTTCGGATGAAAACCTATCTCAAAAGCAGTTAGATTCGATGATGATTGATATGAAAAAATTGGCGATTGAATTAAATTCTGATGAGTTTGCCAAAAATCATACTAAAAAGAAAAGCGATTCTACGTTGCTATTTACACAGTTTATAGATGCAAGAAACGGGTTTAACCTTCATAAAAATGGTAAAAAAAATTCTGTAAAATATTTTAAAGGAAAAAAATCTGCGGATAGTTTAAAGTTGATTAAAAATTTAAAACCCATGTTTATTTCTTATTTTAATAATTCTATAAACTATAAGAAAGTAGATTCTTTAATAACATTACAACTAAAACAAAAAGGAATTGACGTAAAAACAAGTTTTCACCACATAAAAAAAGATACACTTTTTCATCAAACCAAAGATTCAGTTTTAGATTCGGAAACCTTTGTGGTAACATCAAAATCTACTTATGTGAAAGATGATCAAGGATTTGAATTGGTCTATAATAACCCGAATTTTGAGGCTTTACAAAGAAGTTTTGGTGGCATTTCACTTTCTCTTTTGTTATCACTCTTAATTATTTCTAGCTTGTTTTATTTGTTAAAAATTATCAATCAGCAAAAAGAACTGGCCATCATAAAAAACGATTTAATTAGCAATATTACACACGAATTTAAAACACCAATTGCCACCGTTTCTACAGCTATTGAAGCCATCGAAAATTTTAATGTTTTAGAGGATAAAGAAAAAACAAAAAAATACTTGGCAATGTCTGGTGTTCAGTTGAAAAAACTGCATCAAATGGTGGAAAAATTACTAGAAACCGCAACTTTAGATAGTGAACAATTACTCTTAAAAAAAGAAACGATTGATGTTGTTGAAATGACCGAAAGATTGGTAAACAAGCATAAAATGTTAGCCAATCAAAAAGAGCTTGTTTTTTCATCAAATTTAAAACCTATTTATTTGCATATTGATGTTTTTCATTTTGAAAATGTGATTTCTAACTTAATTGATAATGCTATTAAATATGGTGGAAATAGGATTGAAATCAATATAAATTCCATTTTAAAATCTACAGAAATAACGATTGCTGATGATGGAAATGGCATTGAAAAAAATCAACAAGAAAAGATTTTTGATAAATTTTACAGAGTATCAAAAGGAAACACACATGATGTAAAAGGTTTTGGAATTGGCTTGTATTACTGTAAAAAAATAATCGATAAACATGCTGGAAACATCACTTTAAATTCTGATAAAAAACAAACCGTTTTTAAAATAACAATGCCCAATGAGTAAGATAAAAGTACTTTTAGCAGAAGATGAAGCTAGTTTAGGCATGATTGTAAAAGAGAGTCTAGAATCTAGAAATTTCGAGGTTTTTCATGCTGAAAACGGCGAAGAAGCCTTAGAAATATACCAAAAAGAAGCACCCGATATTTTAGTGTTAGATGTAATGATGCCCGTAAAAGATGGTTTTACATTAGCGAAAGAAATCCGTTTAGAAAACAAAAGAATTCCGATTATTTTTCTCACGGCAAAATCGCAAACTTCCGATGTTTTAGAAGGTTTTAAGCATGGTGGAAATGATTATTTAAAAAAACCCTTTTCTATGGAAGAATTAATTGTTAGAATTAAAGCTTTACTGAATAGAATTGAATTAAAAATAAATGTAGATAGGATAAAAATTGGGGTGTATATTTTTAATTATACCAAACAAACATTGGCCTATTTTGATGTTTTAGAAACGTTAACTCACAGAGAAGCTCAGCTACTTTTTTATCTTGTTGAAAATAAAAATAAAATATTAGACAGAACGTTTATTTTAAATAAATTATGGGGAAATGACGATTTCTTTACTGCAAGAAGTATGGATGTTTTTATCAGTAAACTTCGCAAAAAATTAAAAGAAGATCCAAACATTCAAATTTTAAATGTGCGAGGTTTCGGATATAAATTAATCTGTTCATAATTGATACCTTATATTTTTCACTACTTTTGTGTCTCTCGTTAATTTAAGAATGTAAATAATATGCACGTTGCAATTGCAGGTAATATTGGTGCTGGCAAAACCACACTAACCAAACTTTTAGCCAAACACTATAAATGGAAACCACATTTTGAGGCGGTAGATGAAAATCCTTATTTAGACGATTTTTACGCAGAAATGGAACGCTGGTCTTTTAATTTACAGGTCTATTTTTTAAACAGCCGTTTTCGTCAGATATTAGAATTAAGAGAAACGGGTAAAAACATTATTCAAGATAGAACGATTTATGAGGATGCGCATATTTTTGCTCCCAACTTGCATGCCATGGGTTTAATGACCAATCGAGATTTTGGGAATTATAGCTCGCTTTTTGATTTGATGGAAAACTTGGTCATGCCGCCAGATTTATTAATTTATTTGCGTGCGGACATCTCTACTTTAGTGGGTCAAATACATAAAAGAGGCAGAGAATATGAAAACTCAATTAGCATCGATTATTTAAGCCGATTAAACGAACGCTATGAAGCCTGGATTTCTACCTATAAAAAAGGAAAACTATTAGTTATTGATGTAGATAATTTAGATTTTGTAACCAATCAAGAAGATTTAGGATTTGTAATCGATAGAATAGATTCTCAAATTAATGGATTATTTTAATACTTTGAAAAATAAAAAGAAAAGAGACCGAAAAACGGTCTCTTTTTTTTGTGATCAAAAATCACATATGATAGCTAGTCCCCCAACGTATCTATCATATTTTCTGTATTAAAATTAATTCAACATTTTTAATACACTGTTTACAATTTCTATAAAAGCAATCTTAAATTTATCAATTTTTTTTTAAAAAAAGATCTTCTATACTGTATTCTTCTTTAAAAATCACCCATCGTATTCAGGTGTTTTACTACCATTAATTGAGTAGTATCTTCGGCAAATTGCATCCTATAAATATCATCAAACACCTTTTGCTTTAATGCATTTGGCACTTCATATTGCAAAACTATTTTCTTAAAAGGATTACTCATTTTTACAATTCTTCATAAGCACTAATCACTTTTTGTTTGGCTCTTTTAACACGCATTTTAACCGCACTTTCTCCAATATTTAAAGCTTCTTTGATTTCTGTAATACTCATTTCATCTTGATATTTCATTAAAAGGATCATTTTATCTTTAGGTGCTATTAAAGACATCGCCTTTGCTAATTTCGCAGATTTTAATTCATATAGCTGTGCATCTTCTATTTCCTCCCAGACATCTTCTTCTTTTATTTGATCTGTGACCACCGTAACTTTTTCTTTCTTTTTATAATGACTTCTTTGTACGTAATTCACACAAAAATTATAAGTAAAAGAATACAACCAAGTGGAAAACTTTGAGTCTCCCCGAAACGTTTTCAATTTTACAAACAGTCTTACAAAAACATCGTGTGTTAAATCTTCTGCCTCTTCTTTACTATTGGCAAAGCCATAACATTTATTGTAAACTAGTTTAGAAAATCGGTCATATAAAACAGCAAATAATGCTGCGTTGTTTGTTGTTGCAATTTCAAAGACTAATTCTTCATCCGATAATTTCTGTAAAACAATAGCTTCCAATCCTTCTTAATTTTAAGACACAAAAAAAGGGAATACGTCACATATTATAGTAAAAAAAAGCTAATCTGTAGGTTCTCCTCGTTGAACGTGTATTTTTTCACTTTTAAAAAAAATAATACTTTTTGTAACATTAATACAAATTTATACGTATAAGAACTTGTAGGCATACATGAATCTTTTAAAACGCACAACAATTTAGATGAGACAACTTAAAATTACCAAGCAGGTTACCAATAGAGAAACTGCATCCCTAGACAAATATTTACAAGAAATTGGAAAAGTAGATTTAATTACTGCAGATGAAGAAGTAGAATTAGCACAGCTAATTAAAGCAGGTGATCAAAGAGCATTAGAAAAATTAACGAAAGCCAATTTAAGATTTGTTGTATCTGTTGCAAAACAATATCAAAACCAAGGTTTAACCTTACCCGATTTAATAAATGAAGGAAATTTAGGTTTAATTAAAGCCGCTAAACGTTTCGATGAAACGAGAGGTTTTAAATTTATATCCTATGCCGTATGGTGGATTCGTCAATCGATCTTACAAGCATTAGCAGAACAATCTAGAATTGTACGTTTACCGTTAAATAAAATTGGTTCTATCAATAAAATTAACAAAATGTACGCCTTTTTAGAGCAAGAAAATGAACGCCCACCAAGTGCGGAAGAAATTGCGAAGAAACTAGACATGACGGTAAATGACGTAAAAGAGTCTATGAAGAATTCTGGACGCCACGTCTCTATGGATGCGCCTTTAATTGAAGGTGAAGATTCTAACTTATATGATGTCTTAAATTCTGGAGAATCTCCAAATCCTGATAGAGTTTTATTACATGAATCTTTACGTATCGAAATTAACAGAGCCTTAGAAACATTAACGCCTCGTGAGGCAGATGTTGTAAAGTTATATTTTGGTTTAGGAGAACACCAACCCATGACTTTAGAAGAAATCGGTGAAACATTCGATTTAACTCGTGAACGTGTTCGTCAAATAAAAGAAAAAGCAATTAGAAGATTAAAACATACCTCTAGAAGTAAAATCTTAATGACATACCTAGGCTAGTAATCTCAGATTACTTTTGGTATTTCAATCTTAAGAAAAAGAAATCGTTTAGTATGTATTTATAAAAACTCTCAAATTTATTTTTGGGAGTTTTTTATTGGAAGCTATTTCCTGCTTTCCGCTATATCTTTTTGTGAAAAACAAAAAGGATGCCGCTGCAATCAGGGCTAAAACTGTCCATAAAATTTATTACTTCTTCCACCAATTTGTCATTAACGAATTAAGTATCTTTGTACAATCAACAAAAAAAAGCATCATAGCATGAATAACTTAATTGCACCTTCAATATTAGCAGCAGATTTTGCCAATTTACAAAGAGACATCGAAATGGTCAACAATAGTGAAGCAGATTGGTTTCATATTGATATTATGGATGGTGTTTTTGTACCCAATATTTCTTTCGGAATGCCCGTTTTAAAAGCAATTACCAAACACGCTACAAAAACAATTGATGTGCATTTAATGATTGTAAATCCTGACCAATACATACAAACTTTTGCAGATTTAGGCGCCAATATTTTAACAGTGCATTATGAAGCTTGCCCGCATTTACACAGAACAATTCAAGGTATAAAAGCAGCCGGAATGAAGGCTGGGGTTGCCTTAAATCCGCATACACCTATTGCTGTTTTAGAAGATATTATTGTTGATCTCGACTTGGTGTGTATTATGAGTGTAAACCCAGGTTTTGGTGGTCAATCTTTTATTGAAAACACCTATAAAAAAGTAAATCAATTAAGACATTTAATTGATTTCTCTGAATCTTCTTGCCAAATAGAAATTGATGGCGGCGTTACGAATAAAAATGCCAATGCTTTAATAGAAGCTGGTGCCAATGTTTTAGTAGCAGGAAGTTATGTTTTTGGTGCTGAAAATCCAACAGAAACGATTGCAGATTTAAAAAATATTATTGAGTAATTGAAGTATACCGTTGTAGACATAGAAACCACAGGAAATGGCTATAAAGGTCAGAAAATAACTGAAATATCTATTTTTGTTTTTGATGGTAAAAAAGTACTCGATGAATATACAACCCTCATAAATCCAGAACAAAATATCCCTCCTTTTATCACCAATCTTACAGGTATTACCAATGCCATGGTAAGAAATGCTCCTAAATTTTATGAGGTGGCAAAAAAGGTAGAAGAAATTACCAAAGACACTGTTTTTGTAGCCCATAATGTAAACTTCGATTACAATATAATTCAGGCTGAATTTAAGAGTTTAGGATTTGATTTTAAACGGAAAAAACTGTGCACCGTTCGGTTAACGAGAAAAATAATTCCAGGATTAAAATCCTATAGTTTAGGAAATATTTGTGTTGATGAAAATATCGTTATTAACGGCAGACACAGAGCCAAAGGCGATGCAGAGGCCACAACAGAATTATTTAGAAGATTAATTGAAAGAGATGATCATTTTATCATCAACTCATTTTTAAATCCACGTTCTAGACAAGCCACTTTACCGCCACTTTTAGATAAAAAAATAGTGGACAACTTACCCGAAGAACATGGCGTTTATTACTTTAAAAATTTGGCGAAAGAAGTTATTTATGTAGGGAAAGCCAATAATATAAAACAACGCGTTATTAGTCATTTTTATGACAAAAAAAGAAAAGAGCAGAACATGTGTTTAGAAACTGCCGATATTTCTTTTACAAAAACGGGTAGCGAACTCTTAGCACTCTTGCATGAATCCGCTGAAATTAAACATCGATATCCCAAATATAATAGAGCGCAAAGAAGAGCGGGTGAAGCTGTGGGTTTATTTTCGTATGAGGATCAAAAAGGGATTATTCATTTGGCATATAACCGATTAAAACTAGCCCCAAATGCTATGATGAAATATTACTCTGTGGCAGAATGTAGAAATCATTTAGAGTATTTATGTAAAAAGTTCGAACTATGTCCTAAATATTGTCATTTGCAAACCAATGTGTCTAGCTGTTTTCATTTTCAACTAAAAGAATGCAAAGGTGTTTGCTGCGATAAAGAAGCGGTAGAAGATTATAATAAGCGTGTAAGACAAGCGATAAAATCTGTGGGAATCGGCGCCGAAAATTTGGTCATCAAAGAAAAAGGAAGAACTAAAAACGAAATTGGTTTTGCCTTAATTTTAGACGGAATTTACAGAGGTTTTGGATATATAGATACGTTACAAGCAGCACAATTAGACAATCCAGACGAGTATCAGTTTTTTGTGCAACCTAAGAAAGACAACAAGGATATTCAACGAATTATAGGTGCTTACCTCAAAAAACAGGAAAATTTAAAAGCTATAGAAGATGGAAAAATCAGCATATAAAATTCATATTATTGGTGCAGGAATTAGTGGTTTAATTGCTGCTCAAATTTTAGAAAACCATGGGTATCATCCAACAATCCTAGAAGCTTCTGACACCATTGGTGGTCGTGTAAAATCTGATAGTGTGCAAGGATATGTTTTAGATCATGGCTTTCAAGTTTTGCTAACTTCTTATCCAGCTGCAAAAAAATATTTAAATTATGATGCCTTAGGGCTTCAAAAATTATTACCTGGCGCTGCAATTTTTAAAAATGGCAAACAACAAACTATTGGAGATCCTTTAAGAAGCTTGTCTTTATTATTGCCTACATTGTTGTCATCTATAGGATTATTTTCTGATAAGATTAAAATATTGAAATTAAATACCCTTCTTAAAAAGAAGAAAATCGTTGCTATTTTTAAAGAGGATGAAAAAACGACCCTTCAATATTTAAAAGATTTCGGATTTTCAAAACAAATTATTCAGACCTTTTTTAAACCTTTTTTTAGTGGGATATTTTTAGAATCGAATCTCGAAACATCTAGTAGAATGTTTGAGTTTGTCTATAAAATGTTTGGCGACGGATTGGCTGTTATACCAAAAGACGGAATTCAAGCCATCTCGAATCAACTAAAAAACAATTTAAAGCATACCCAAATTATATTTAATGCCCGTGTAAAAGATATAAAAAACACAATAATCACTTTAGAGGATGGTTCTAAAATTAAAACTCATTTTACCATTATTGCTACAGAAGCGAGCGCTTTAATTTCGAATCTTAACAATCAAGAAACGGAATGGAAAAGTTGTGACACCCTTTATTTTGAGACTAAAAATCGCGTTCTTAACAAACCTTTAATCGGTTTAATTGCTGATGAAAATTCGCTGATTAATAATATTTTTTATCCTACAAGTATCAAAACTTCATCGAAAGGTAAAAACGAGTTACTTTCTGTAACGGTTGTAAAAAACCATGCTTTGAATACCGAAGATTTGATTCAAAAAGTACAGCATGAACTCCGTCAATTTTGTAACATTACGGATACTACTTTCTTAAAAAGATATCAAATTAAAAAGGCCTTGCCGAAATTAACCAACTTGCAATATGAAATTTCGAGTTCAGAAACAAAACTAAAATCTACCCTATTTTTAGCAGGAGACCAACTCTTAAATGGTTCCTTAAATGCGGCTATGATTTCTGGAGAGAGAGCTGCATTGGGCGTTATACAAACGCTAGAAGATGGCTTCATTGTAGATGAATTAACCTCTGAATATCAATAAAAAGAAGATTTCTTTAAAAATCTTCTTTTTATAAAATATCGCTATAGTATTATAATTTATCTGCTAAAAAACGAATAAAATCGGTAGACGTTACCAGACCAACCAATTCTCCGTCATCTACCACTGGTAATGCATGAAACTCTTTATCGGCAAGCATACGCGCAACTTCTTTAACGGTAGAATTTGAAGGCACTGAATATAATTCTTTGGTCATGACTTGTTTTATGGTAAACCAATCAAAAACAGTCAATTCTATATTTTTTTCATCTTGAGTGGCATCTGCATACCCCACTTTTAAAATATCAGAATAACTTAACATTCCTACAATTTTTTTTTCATCAACAATAGGAATATGTCTTATGGAGTTCTCTTCAAAAATTTTTTTTGCATCCTCTAATGTGTTACTAATATTTAATGTAATTAATTTTCGACTCATTATTTCTGAAACCTCAACTCTTTTTTTCATGGTACCTAATTTTAAATTTCTTTGTCAAAGATTAAAAAAATGATAAACGATAAATATGATTTTAATCATATTCCTGTTGTTAATAGCAAAAATCTTCTAGAATTTAAAGCCTAGAAGATGTTTACACACTTGTGGCCAATCTAGGAATTAGAAAAAAGAAGGTTGGTCTTAAATTTAATGGACAAGCACCAAACAACCATCTTCGAGAAAAAAGAATTGAATTTGATGAAGCATTTTTTCGGAATTTCTAATGCTGATGTGGCAAAAATTAGAATTCTTAATTTGGCTTCAAAAATTATATTTCGTCTTTAAAATTGGCAAAATTAAAGTTGAGCAAACACAGATCTACAGGATCTACCATTATACAGAAAGACAAATCTTCAGAAAAATTACCCCTGGTACAATTGCCAATGTATTCGACCAATTTTTCGGATGCCGGAAAGTATTTTTTCTTTAGACCCGAATGGGTAAAATTAACAAGACAACGAGGTCCTTTAAGTTTGGGAGCGCCTAGTGTTGGGTAGGTTTGTTTTAGAACACCGAAATAAAAAAACGTTTTAATTTTTTTTATTGAATGTTGTAAAATGGACTTCGTTTTAAATTGATAAAATAAATAGGATGAAACAAATAGTAATAGTAGATATTGATGGTACCATCGCTACACCAGGAGAGCGCTTAAAATATTTAAAAGGAAAACCAGACTATGATAAGTTTTACGCCTCGTGCTTTGATGATGACCCTATTCAGGAAATGATAGATTTGGTTACTATTTTAAAATCGAAATACACAATTGTATATTGCACAGGCAGAAGAGAACAGGTAAGAAAGCTCACAGCCGACTGGCTTTTAAAACATAATTTACCTGCAGGTAAATTAATTATGCGCCCCGATGGCGATAAAAGGCACGATGTAGAAGTAAAGCCAGAGCAATTAAGCAATCAAGGTATTTTATTGCAAGAAATAGCTTTTATTCTTGAAGATAGAAATTCGATGGTAAAAAAATGGAGAAGATTAGGTTTGAAATGCTTGCAAGTTGCTGAGGGGAATTTTTAGTAATAAATAATTTTGTAAATTACGATGAAAAATTATATACTAATGAATGAAGTAAAAGAGAGACAAAAACTTTCTTGGGAAGGAATGTTTTATAGTATTCAAAGAATAGATTTATTAATAGTTTCTATTTCGGGTGCTGGAATATACGTGTGTTTAGAAACTATAAAATACCTTTCAGACAAATCTTTAGACGTGAATTTGTTAATTAGAATTTCAGGTGGTCTATTCCTTTTTGGCATAATCATAAATTTTCTTTCACAAGTTTTTGGTTATAAGACAAATCAGCAAGATTTTTTAATGTGTCAAGTCAAAATAGATGCAGGTAAAAAAGTTTCCAAAAAAGAACAAATTCAAATAGATACTTATGATAATAATTCCGAAAAGTATTCAAAGTGGACGGATATTTTTAACTATTTAAGTATTGGATTTATGTTTTTAGGGTTAATTTTAATTATGACATATTTCCTATTTATTTTTTAGGTTTTACAGGTCTTACAGGTCTTGGTGTTCTTGGCATTCCGTGAGTTTCTCCTGGTGGCGATTGAGGTTTAGTATTAGGAGTTGGTCTTAATGGTTTGGTTTCGTTCATAATTTTTGTTTTTAGATTTTAAGTGAGTAATTGTTCTTATTCTTTTAAAAATTCGTATTCGTATATTTTCGGCTTTATTTTGTCTGCTAAAAAACTTAGTGTATTTCTTAATTCGCCGATAAGTTCCATGTATTTTAGGTCATCACTTTTTGAGTTCATTCTGCCTTTAGCATTTCTGCCTTGAAAGTGCGCTCTAATGTCATAGAAACTTGCATTTACATTTACGTTTGGTTGGCTATGATAGTATCTCCAAAGTTCTCTACCTGCATCAAAAACTTCTTTGGCTTCTTCTGAAAATTCTCTTTTTAATGTTTCATTAGTGTCAGTTCCAAACAAGTTGGCTTTGCTTTCTGTTTTGATTTTACCTTTAATGAAATCGGTCATAAAGTTGCTTTCAAACTTTTCTTGTGCATTTACTTCTTGTTCGGTAAAGGGGATCCAGTTGTTTGTTCCAAAAGAACTAGATATATTATTACTAAATAGTGTATTTGCTAAACAATCATTTTTGAAATTTTCATCATTTTTCCATTTATCATTGGGAAATAAAAATTGATCTCTGTCATTTAACCAATTAGAATCTATATTGTGTCTAACAGTATAATAAATTGAACTTTCAATTAAATTATCTTTTGAAATTTGCCAATTATGATTTGAAGCGGGAACTTTCATAAATGGTTCTCCAAAACGAACTAATCTTTGATTTTGAAAATCACTGCCCACTCCAATAATTGTGGCAATAGATTCTGATTTTGTAATTCGAAATGTTTTAACCCAATCATTAATCAATTTAAGGTGGTCAAAAGACCAAATATTTTTTTCTCCAAAATAATCTTTGTTTTTATTAAAAACATCTGCTTTAAAATACTTAAAACTTTCTGTTTTATTCGTATTCCATATAAAAAAACCGATTGGAAATTTTCCCTTAACATTATCAAATGTAGCGGCAGGAGTGATAAATAATTTTTCAAGTTTTGCTTTAAAAAACGCTCTAAACTGAGAAAATTTTGGTGCTTGCAAATTTTTCAACTTTGAAAAATTTGCAATAATAACGTTTGGTATTTCACAATGAATTCTTGTGAAAAACTGAATATAAATTTCACGTTTTGTATATCCCATTAAGTCAGAATATTTTTTATGAATTAAAGATTCTGCAACTCCTTTTCTACCATCACCAAGACGACTATCTGCTTCTGCATAAGGTGGATTCATATAAATAATCAGTTTCTTACGTTTTTCTGGGTCGTTGATTATATCCTGAAGGCTTTGTGGTAATTTAATGAAATCATCATTTAGGAAGTCAAATTGAAAAACATGGTTTTTTAGTAAATTGGCTCCGTGGTCAATGCGCTCGTGCATTACATTAATATCGGCTTGGTCTAATGTACTTGCGTAAATGTTATATTTATTAGATAAACCTGCTAAAAGGTTTCCGGTTCCTGCTGCACAATCCCAAATGTAATAGTCGTCTTGCCAGTCTTCGCCCAAATAATCGGTTAAGTATTTTTGTGAAAGTTCTACCCAAATACGTGGGGTAAAAAATGCTCCTTTGCGTTCTCTAATATCTTGAGGAGCTAATAAATCTCTACGTTCAATAATGTAATCTTGAAACTCTTTTATAGGTGGTCTTTTGTAGAGTTTCCAGAATTGCAAATAAGCATCTTTATTTCTAATGTTTATAGTAGCATCAAACATTTGCTTGATGTTTTCTTTGGCTATTTTATAGCCTTGATTCTCATAGACAACAAATAAACTATCTCTTATGGTTAAATCATCGTCAATATTTTGTGTGCCTCTGTCATCAACAAAAATGTCTGCTAAATAAAAATCACTATCAAAAATATTTGCTTTTTTTAAGTCGTCCCAATTAACATCGATGATCGGTTTAACAATCTCTATCCAACGTAAATAAATGGGGATGAAATTGTTTTTATCAATTTTTATTTTACTTTTTGTGGTTGCCTTGGCTACATTATTTTTAATAAACGTATTGAGTAGTTTTTCGTCTTTTTGATAGTCAAAAACATACGTTTTAGTTTTTAAGACAGTCACTATACGCTCTTTAATGATTTGAAATTCTTTGGTTTCGTGATTGCTTGGTGTAACGTTCCAGTTAAAGTCGTTTAGATAAAAAATATCTTGAATATTTATATAATCTACAAAGGTTATTTTTTTGAAGTCAAAAGCACCTAAAAAAGCAGGTGGCAGGGTTTTATCAAAAGTTCGTGCTTTGCCAATGGTTAAAACGAGTTGCACAAACATTGTTGGTATATCAAAATTGCCTGTTTTGGCTTCTGCCCATAAAAGCGGTGTTCTACCAAATAAACTATCTTGTTTTGGAAAAACGGTAAAGTCTATATTTCCAAGTATTTCGGTGGTGTCAAATTGCTTAAACCAGTCTGCACCTACTTTGTTTTTTAGTTCTTCTTCTCGTATTTTTTTATACTTCATTCTTCTTTTTTTACAATTTGTTTTTTTTTGGTGATGGTAACTGTGTTATTCAGACTATGGATTTTTCAAGTCAATATTAAAATACACTTTCAAAACATAAATTATAACAAGTAATAATATTCCTGAAATAAGTTTATTTTCAGATATAAGTTTCCAAAATCTGCTTATTAAATTCTTTTTTTCAGTTGGTTGGCTATTTGCATTATTGTTAGTTGTTATGGTACTATTAGAAAAGTTAGATGACTGATTTCCATAATTATCACGACCAATAAAGTTTTCAATATTAACTGTTGTTTTATTTTCGCTTTCTATTTCGTTTAAGTATTTAATTCCATTTGTAGTGATTTTACATCTTAAACCTTTAGCGCTAAAATCAGTTCCAAGAGATAATTCAGCAACTTTAGTTATGTATTTTAATTTTACTAATTCAGCTATTTTTGACTTTAAAAGACTTTCGTTTTTATGGTAATTATCTAAACTAATAGGTTTTCCGTTTTCATTATCTTTAAGGAATTTAAGTATCTTATATTCTAATGTGCTTTTCATTCCGTTTTTTGATTCATTCGCATTTCCAATATATTCAGTTAGCTTTTCAAAATCTTGTAATTCAATGAATTTAGATAAGTACTTTATATTTCCAACAGAATAAGAGTATTTAACACGTTTTAATATTTCTAAATTATACAATTTACTCAAAACACTTTGTTCTTCAATTTCTTGTTTTCCAAATGGCTTATGTGCAGGATATGTTTCCCCTATTTTCAGAGATTTTAAAATATTAATCGTTTTTTCAGTCATTCTTTTTGAGTGTGATTGGTAATCGTTGCCAACAAGTATATATCCTAATAGCTTTTATATCGCATATAGCTATAATTGTTACAATTTTTTTTTTCAATCTTTGTAGATCTTTGTAAATGTAGTAAAATCAATTTGATTTTTCCGCTGAGTTTAAAAATCCCTAAAAGTATAGAATACTTAAAGCAGAAGGAATTTGTAAGATTGTGAATTATACTCGAACGGTTGTTTTATGCTTATTCTTAGGAATGGATTAGATAATAAGGTATATGGGGTTGACTTATTGTAAGGTTATATACTTGGTTATTGGGCAACGCTTTTTTTTATTTATTAAAACTAAAAAAGCCTCAATTAAGAGACTTTTTTTTGTGATTTTGTTTTAAAATGTTATTTATCCAGTGAATTCTTCTTCTTCAATTATTAAAGAATAATTTGTTTTGATGCTGTAAGTTGTCATAATTTTTTGTTTTAAATAACGATGTAAATATATAATTATTTTCTTAAATCTCTAAAAATCATTCGTGTTCCTTGATTTTTAAACATAATTCCTTGATATTCAAATCTTTGAAAAATAGAGTTTCCAATTTCTCTATTAGGTTTTTTCTCAAAATTGTTTAATGTTCCGTTTTCATAAAATTTTACTTCTAAATTTTTTGGATGCGTAACCTCCAAAACATAGTTGTGAAATATATGAGAACAAGTATGTGCTTTTGTGTTTTCAACTTTTAGAGAATATCTTTTGTATTCTTCTTTTTCTATAGAGTATTTATTCTCACCGCTTAAACTTCTAATATGTTGTACTACAATTTTCTTGCCTTTATAATTTTTGTCGATTTTTAATTGTGGTTCCTTACAATCAATTACTTTTTTATTTACTTTAAATTCTTTCATTATGTAGTCAGAAATTTCTTCTTTGTAGTCCTCTTTTTCAAATACACAGGATGAATTATATTCAATATCTTTTTTTGTTCTACTGATAAGGTCGAAAGATTCACTTTCGTTTAATATTAAATAATTTTCATTGTCCTTATCAAAAGATATATCAACTTTATAAATATAATTTTCATAGTATTTACTCGAATCTATGGGTATATATTTTTCAAGATTATCCTCAAGTTTTTCACATAATTCAGGAAAGTTTTTTTCATACATTGCTTTTGAAGTATTCATCCAAAGTTCTCTTATGTCTTTTCTTTTCTCTAAATGTTCAGTACAATAAATTATAGAACGTAATTGTTTTTGAAATATCTCTGAAAATTGTTTAGATTTTACAATAGTCAAAAATATTACGGCTGTAATTATTGTTGTTCCAATTGAATAAAACCCTTTTGAAAGATACATAATATCTTTAAAATAAGGTAAAAAAGAAATAGTTACTAAAGTTCCTCCTAATAAAAGAAATGGAATCCAAGAATAACTTTTAACTAAATTTAAAGTATCCTTTTTTAAGTCTGAAAAAAAATTTGACATTAATTTTATTTAAGTTAAAATACAAAAATTAAATGTATTAATTTATATTTTAACAATATAATAATATTATATTTATTTCAGATTTTGAGTGATTAATAGTTGCTAACAATTATATATCCTCATTGCTGTCATATCGCATATAGTTATAATTGTTCTTATTTTTTCTTTTTCAATCTTTGTAAATCTTTGTAAAAATAGTAAAATCAATTTGATTTTTCCGCTGAGTTTAAAAATCCCGAAAAGTATAGAATACCCAAAGCAGAAGGAATTTGTAAGATTGTGAATTATACCTGGACGGTTGTTTTTCTGCTTATTCTTAGCGATGAGTTTGGTAATAAAATGCAACTAACTTTGATTAAGTACTAAATTTAGCAATTTTTTTTATTTGGTTTTGGGCACTGGCATTTTTGTATTTTAGCAAAAAAAGATTCTAATATGAATACGTATCGTTTAATAGTTCCAAATAGTAAGCAGGTAAATATTTGGAATCAGTTTATTATTAAAAGTATGTCCGAAATAGAAGATGTAAACCTTTTAACTGTTGACTTTAACAATATAAGGTTTTTAGAGACAGATGATTTCGTGGTGCTAGCGTGTTTAATTGAGAGTTTTTATGCTCAAGGAAGTCAAGTAGCTTTCGAGGGTGGGTCAACTAGTCTGAATAATCATTTATTTAATATAAAGTTTAAAGAATACTGGAAAGAAGGATTTAATAGAGAGAATTTTACTCTTTCTAAGAATCATACTACTCTTTGTTTATGGAAAATATCTCAGCAAATGATTTATACTTATACTAATTATGCAAAAGAATATTTTGAAAGATTTACGGATAATAAAGATTTGATTCCGTTAGCCTCTAATATTGATGAAGTATTTAATAATATTTTTGACCACTCAAAGTCACCTGTTTCCGGTTATATTATTACTCAATATTATCCTAAGAATAATAAAATTATATTCTCAGTTTGTGACTTTGGTGTTGGGATAGCTTGTTCAATTAATAATGATTTAGTAAAGAAACAGGAGAAACCTATTGAGGATTGGAAAGCAATTATTAAATCTTTAGAACGAGGATATTCGATAAAATCAACTCCTAGAAATAGGGGGTTTGGATTGAATAATATTCTTGAATTAACGGAATCCTCTAATGGTAAGTTGCAAATCCTTTCAAATACTGGTATAGTAGAAAAAAGGTCAGGTGAAATGTATAGAGCTGGCGATTTTAATTTTAATTTTCCAGGTACCTTAATTAAAGTAGAAGTTGACTTAAATACTTTTGAAGAAAAAGATGATACGGAAGATATATATGAGTTTTAAGAAAATAATTATATATTTATATATACATTTGCATAGAATTTATACGTTTAACTAAAATAACTTTTCTTATGAAAACAATTGTGTTAAAAAATATCGTTAGAAATTCAAGTTCTAATGAAGAAGGTCTTATTCTTTTTGATTTACTTCGAGATGCCTATTTAAAAAATGAACAGATACTTTTAGATGTAGATTCCAATTTGGCAATGTCTTCATCTTTTTTAAACACGTCTATTGGTTCTTTTTTAGATAATTACGGTTTCTCTAAATTTAAAGAGACGTTCAAATTTAAAGGATCAAAAAGTCAATTTGAAAGACTGAATAACTATATTTCTAATTATAAAGAACTATACCTAGCATAATTTTTTATTTGATTGTTGCTTAACAATCATAGATTCTTATTGCTGTTAAATCGCATATAGTTATAATTGGCACAATTTTTTTTCCAATCTTTGTAGATATTTGTAAAAATAGTAAAATCAATTTGATTTTTCCGCTGAGTTTAAAAATACATAAAAGTATAGAATGCTGAAAGCAGAAGGAATTTGTAAGATTATGGATAGTTTGTAGTTACACTCAAAGGGTTGTTTTCTGCTTATTCTTAGTGATGGGTTTGGTGATAAGGTGTTTGGTTTTGGCCTATCGGCACGCCATATGCTTAGTTATTAGGCACAGTTATTATATTATTTCATTCAAGTCGTTATCATTCTGCAAGGTTTCTTCGCTATTCTTATATAATAAACTTGCCGAATTATTAATGTGTTTTACAGATAGTTCTTTCCATTTATTATAATCACTTTCATAATCTGACTCAAATATAATTTGAGATAAATTTTTAATTAAACTGTAATTCGCATAAGAGTGTGAATGTTTTCTATTCTCTGAACTTGCTCCGTTTAGAAATTGTGCAATTCTGTCATAAATAGTTTTTTCAGTACAGTACATCAGTTCAATTATTTTTGCTCTGTATTCTAAATCGGCTGCACTTAAATTCGGATACTCATTGAGGTCAGTAAAATGTAAACTTTCGTGTTTTAAGTAAGATATATTAAATTTTTCGGAATTTAAATCATATTCCCCTTTGTTACAATACAAAGTAGCAGATTCCTTTTCAGCCCATCCTCCAACTTGGGAAGAACCAAATGTAGCATAATTATCATATCCGTTTAAATTATAATTTTCTATGAATACAACATTTGTATTTATTGTGCTTTTGGGTAAAATAACTTTATATTTTTTATTCGATTCTTTGTTCCATATTAACAAATCCTGAAATCCATTACGATACATAAACTTTGATTTGAAACCTTCTTTGTCTATTATTCTTTTGAGCTGAGTATCATCTCTAATTGTTTTTATTAAACTGTCCGATGAAATATTTGTCAAATTATTCAGCAATAAATAATTAGCAAGTTTATTATAAAGTATAGTATCAGTTCGCTTTTTTTGAGTTTCCTTTAATAGTTCAACTCTCCAATAATCACGATAAATATTTGAAATATCATTAATGATTTTGTTTTCAGATGTATTTGCAATAATCTCTTCATTTGTAATAAATCGAGAGTACATTTTTTTCTTCCATTTTTGGTAAGCAAAATTTATAAGTGGATTTGAAAAACTTTCTATGTTTTCCATTTTGTCAAAAGCATATTTAATTTCTCCATTTCCAGCTTTTATTTTTAATTCTAATAAAGTTTGTTTATCATTCTCAAAATTATTTTTTCCATAGAAAAATAGACATGTCAAAACACCAATAGCAATAAATATAATATTTCTTGTTTTTTTCTTCATTACAATAGCCGTTTTTAGTTTAGTTTAAGCCACAAATATAAATGCTATAATCCTGTTAAAATTGTATGAGACTAACCTGTAATGACTTTTCTGAAATTATTAGGTGTTGTATCTATATGTTTTTTGAAGTTCCTATTAAAATGACTTTGATCGTAAAACCCATTTTCTAAAGCTATAGATGTAATGTTTTCGTTACTTATAAGTAGTTGTTTAACTGAGTGTTCCAGTCTTATTTTAGTTAAGTATTCAGAAAGTTTAAAGCCAGTAATTTCTTTGAATTTACGAACAATATAATTGGGGTGAAGTGAAAATTCAATACTCAATTTATCAAGTGAAATCGTTTCTAATGGATTATCGTTTATTAGTTCTTTAATTTTTTTTACCCAATTAATATCACCTTTTCCATTAAAAACATTCATTACTGCAATCATTGATTCGTAACAATATATATTTATAATGTCATTTGATAAACATCGTTTTATACCATACAGTAATTTATACATTTCTAAAATTCCTTTTTGTTTTGAAACCTTAAGAGGTAGATGAAGTTCATTTAGTGTTGTGAATTTTTGATGATTATTAATTTCAATATTTAAACATAAGCCTCCTTTGTCTGAAAAACTATTTGAATGCTCATAGTTAGCTGTTCTGTAGAGAACTTCTCCTTGTATGATAATATCTGTAATATTACTTTCTTCTATATATGTTCCAGAAGCGAGTAAACACAAATATGGTTTTTCGTGAGAGTGTAATGAGATTTTTGAGTTAGCTAAATGATTAGTCAATGAAATATTAAAGCTTTCGGTTTTTAGCGATTTTGTTGTAATTCCAAAATATTTATTAGGTTCTAGATTCATTGGTGTTAATTGTGGTCAACAATCATATATCCTCATTGCTGTTATATCGCATATAGTAATAATTGTTCTTATTTTTTCTTTTTCAATCTTTGTAGATCTTTGTAAATGTAGTAAAATCAATTTGATTTTTCTGCTGCGTTTAAAAATCCCAAATAAATTACAGAATACTCAAAGCAGAAGGAATTTGTAAGATTATGGATTGTACCCGGATGATTGTTTTGCTCCTTATTCTTATTGACGGGTTTGGTAATAATGTTTCAGCGATGGCAAGAAAAATCTTTTTATTTCTTTTTCTTTAGTGAGTATCCATCGGTGGCAAAAGAAAACCCTTTATTACCAGCTTCACCAATCATAACGGCTTGAACTACTGGCTTTACATTTTTGTTCTTTGAATTTATTTCAACTATAAAATTTGCACCTGGGCCACCTGTATCATCATCTTTTTCAATTACATAATTAACAGTTGCCATTGGAGGTAGATTGATTAAGTTTTGGACATAACTTCTCACCAATTTACCTTCCGTATTGAAATAGTCGATTTTGGAGATAAACAAAGAGTCATTATAACTTGTATTTCTTATACTCAGAGTGGCAGCTAAAAGGACTTTTTGATTTTGTTGGTCAAAATATATATCGGAATATATTGGAATATAAATAGTGTCGTGAAAATTCTGCTCCTCTTTGCTAATTGTGCGCTCAATTTCAAGGGCTTTTAACTCATTTTTTCCTTTTTTATCCAAATTAGGGTCTGGACTTACACAAGACAAAAGGAAAATGCATAACAATGATATAGCTGAAAATTTATTCATGTTTCGTAATTTTATTTATTTAAGATTGCAATAACTTCAATTTCTGAATATCCTTTTATGAACAGTATTCCCTTTTATTTATCGTCCATTTTTCTTGATGACTAACTATTTTTTTTATTTCCTTTGCTTGCTTCTTTTTTCTGCCTTGCAGGTAACGTTGTTTTGATCGAGTAGGTAAAGGGAGTTTCACCCTAAACCTCTCACAGAACCGTGCTTGAAAGTCTCCCCTCACACGGCTCTTCTTATACAAATCTAAGCGATTTTTACGTTATTTATAAATTCATCCTCAAATTAATTGAGTTGATAAATAAATAACTGCGTATAAGCTAAGCCCTTTGCTCCATTTCCATTACAGAAACTTCATCACTACTGCGGCTTAGTCTGCCTCTGGTTATAACTTCGGTATGCTACCTCTTGGTTGTTCCAATTGTGTAATTCCCTTTTAACTTGAAGCGAATCCTCTAGCGGTGCGGTAGCCTTAAAGAAGTCTGACATTTATAAGCAGTTTCCCAAGTTCCGTAAATAAGCCCAAATAAAGTTCTTGCCGCCTGAATGACGCCAGCCTTACAGTAAATAAATAGGTTATCACTGTAATTAATGATATTGCTATCATTACTTTTCACTCCGTACCATACTCCGTAGCTTTTGACTGGGTGTAGCTACTTCTTGACACCTCATCAGCGGTTCATTTTCATTCAACTCTTTTATTCATACCTGCCAACCTCTTGGGCTGGATTCTCCTAAACGCTCAGCACCATAACTGTTAATTACAGTACCTTTAGGTGGTTTAGAGCCATCGCCTATACAACGACTCTGATGGCCCTACCATCATCTTATTTGCAGCATTCAGTCAGTTTATTGCCGTGACTGACGTTGATGTGTAAGGATAGTTGCGCATTTAAGCAAATAACTTACTAAAAATGGAACGAACCAGAGGGAAATCCGTAGGATTTTCCAAGTAGGCGAGAACCAAGCAATTATTTTTACACGGTGTTAGCCACTGGCTTTATTTTAATAATCTTGAACTAAAACTTCAGTTGGAATATGTAGATTGGTGTTAAGTTTTCTTATCATATCCAAAGTCAGTTTTCTTTTTTTATTCAGTATTTCACTTACTCTACTTTTAAAGCCAACAACTTCTGCTAAATCTTTTTGATTCATTCCCATTTGTTCCATTCGGAACTTAATTGCCTCTATTGGGTCGGGCATTCCTATTGGGAAATTCTCATTTTCGTATTGGTCAATTAAGATTGAAAGGATTTCTAGTTCGTCTCCTTCTTCCGTTCCTTTTTTTGAATCAAAAATGTCCTCAATTCTGTCGAGCGCTTTTTGATAGTCTTTTTCGTTTCTAATCGGTGATATTTTCATAATCAGATGTTATTTGCGTCAATTTTGTCATATTCTGCGTGAGTTCCAATAAACCTTATCCAGCATATTCCGTATTCAAAATTGAATTTTACAATCAAGCGATAAGTATTGCCTTTGATGTTGTATACAATTCGATTGTCTTTTAAAATACTCGCACTTGGATATTCATTCTTTAAATCGTTAATGTTTTTCCATTCGGATTTTTCGGTTTCTCTATACCATGACTTTAATTGCTCTTCACAGTCAGCGTGTTTTTCCCAAAAATCTCGTAAAGTTCGTTTTGCGATTACTCTCACATTATAATTGTTTGTCGCAAATATAATAAAAAAGTTACCAATATGGTAATTATTTCGATTTTTTTAGCTTGGGGCTAACAATCATATATCCTCACTGCTGTTAAATGGCATATAGTTATAACTGTCACATTTTCTTTTCCAATCTTCGTACAGCTTTGTAAATATAGTTAAATCAATTTGATTTTTCCGCTGCGTTTAAAAATCCCTAAAAGTAGAGAATACTCAAAGCAGAACTAATTTGTGAGATTGTGGATTGTTAGGATTGGCACTAGAACAGTTGTTTTCAGTGTATTCTTAGGATTGGATTTGGAAATAAGGCATGTTGCGTTGGCTTATGGGTGCGTGATATGCTTGGTTATTGGCACTAGTTTTTATTTGATATATTTGCTTTAATTTTAAGTTAAAAGTATTTAAATGAAATTACTTCATACTATTGAAGATGTTCATGAAATTTTTGATACTCAAGGAAGTAGTCCTTTGCTTGTTACGTGTGATGACTTCAGAGATTGGGTATGTAAGTATGATAGGTTTCCTAAATATTTATTTAACGAACTTATCGCTTCAGAATTTGCTAAATTATGGGGAATCAAAACTCCAGAAACATCCTTAATAAAAGTGAAAAGTAAACATATTCCAAGTGAAAAGTTTCCACAATTACAATTAGGTTGGTTTGAAAAAGAATGCTTTGGTTCATTATACCTTGAAACTTCTAAAGAATTAGATCACACAATGCTTTCTATGTTTCAAGAAAAATCTTTCAGAGATAAAATAACTGATAAATCAGATTTTTTAAAAATTGCCTTATTCGATATATGGATGGCAAATGAAGATAGAAATCATAATAATTTTAATTTACTTTTATATGTTTCTCCAAAAAAAACAAATTTCTTCTATGCAATAGACCACGTGAATATATTTAATTCGAGTTTTCTTGATTACGGAATCGCTGAATTAACGGAAGATGAGTCAATAATTAAAACGGATATCGCAAAAATTTTATTTGGGAAAGACAGGAAATTAACAGAGATTGTGAATAACTTAATTGAAATGTTTTACATTTGCACCAAGAAATGTGAAAATAAATTAGAAGAAAAATTGAGTTTAGTTCCTGACTCGTGGAATATTGACAAGGATTTAATAAGGGAGAGAATTACAAATAATTTATTCTCTGAGGATTGGAAAGCGCAATGTGAGACCAGTTTTAGAGAGTTTATTCAATCTTTTGTAGCTAATTAGAATGAAAACAATTTATTCAATTTTATACGTAAACTTAAATACCACTCTAAATGAAAGAGTTAGTATTGGTTTAGTTGTGACCAATGGTATAAAAAATTATTTTAAATTTTCTGCAGATAAACTATTGGCTTTGAAAGGTCTTTTAAATAATGAAAGGCATGGGTTGATTAAAAATTATTTAAAATCCATAGAAAAGGAAATAGGTCATTTCAATGAGAATAATTCAAGTCAATTATTTGAAAAAAAAGAGTTTAGACATAATTGGGTTAATGAAAGTTATTTAACATATCTTTCAAAGTACTCAAACAATATAGTGCAGTTTTCTTTACCTAAATCAATTGATGTTGAATTAAATAGTAATAATTTTAAAAGAATTTTTGAAAAATATATTTTTAAATATTCAGAAGAAATAAAGGTTACTCCAATATTTAATGTTCATTCGGTCGTTAAAAAACAATTATTCCCGAAAATTGAAAAAAGAGTAAATCTTGAAAAGACATTAACATCGAATGATTTTGACAACTTGTTTGCCCCTATAGATATTGATTTTATTGGTGTAAATGGAATTCCAGTTGCTGGTCAAACTATAGATTTTGAAAAAACACACTATTATCTGGAAAATGATGTTACGCGATTCGTTTCTTTAACTAAAGCTATTGAATTAGAAGGTGATATACGAGGAAAGTATTTTGTTTTAGGAAGAGAGCCTCAAAAGAAAGCAAATAAAAATCACTTTTTATGGGAACAAATTAGGGATACAGAATTCCTTGAGTTTGTTGATGTGGATGAAGTTGGAATTATTGAAGAATATATTGAGAGCAACAATGTGAGGCCATTCTTTGACTAAATACATTCCTAATATTCAGTTTTTTTAAATTACCCACAACAATCATATATCCTCACTGCTGTTAAATGGCATATAGTTATAACTGTCACATTTTTTTTTCAATCTTTGTAGATCTTTGTAAATATAGTTAAATCAATTTGATTTTTCCGCTGAGTTTAAAAATCCCTAAAAGTAGAGAATACTCAAAGCAGAACTAATTTGTGAGATTGTGGATTATACCTGGACGGTTGTTTTCTGCTTATTCCTAGCGATGGGTTTGGTAATAAAATGCAACTAACTTTGATTAAGTACTAAATTTAGCAATTTTTTTTATTTGGTTTTGGGCACTGGCATTTTTGTATTTTAGCAAAAAAAGATTCTAATATGAATACGTATCGTTTAATAGTTCCAAATAGTAAGCAGGTAAATATTTGGAATCAGTTTATTATTAAAAGTCATTAGTGTCGGATAAAAAAAGCCTCAATTATTGAGGCTTTTTTCGTATTGTTGAATTAATTTCTCACTAAAAACTCAACTATAGGCAAAAGTGCTAATTTTTTCGGACAGCCGATTTTCAGTCAAATGATAGGATTGCTTACTAAAAGTAAAATAGAGGAACGCTCTAAAGAGCATAAGTCAGACCATTATTGCAAACGTTTTTCAACCTTTCAGCATCTTATTACCATGGTTTATGGAGTTACTTCAGGATGTAACTCTTTGCGTGAACTCTGCGGAGGTATAGTAAGTTATGGTGATAAAATTGCTCATTGTAAGTTTGATTACTCCCCAAAAAGAAGCACTATATCAGATGCTAACAAACGAAGAGATTACAGCGTTTTTGAAGACCTCTATGATGATCTGGTCAAAGAATATTTGCCTGATTTATCGGACAGCCACAAGCAGCTTGTAATTGACAAAAAAGTCTATGCCATAGACTCCACACTACAATCGCCCTTTTTCAACCCATAGTTGAATGTGTGGGAAGGAATCCTGCCAACGGAAAACGAAAAGGAGGTATCAAAAGCCATCAAAAATTAGATATGCAAGCTGGAATACCTGTAAAAGTATATCATAGCAATGCTCGTGAACACGACTCTTTATTTATTCAAAAAGAAGGAGTTATGAAAAAGAGAGAAGTTGCTTTATTTGATAAAGCTTACAACAATTACGCTCCTTTTGACCAATGGAATAATGAGGGAATTTTCTTTGTCACTCGCTTGAAAAACAATGCCAAAGAAATATTGCTAGAAGAATTTGAACTTGATCAAGCAACACCAGACAATATTTTGAGAGATGCAAAAATAGCACTAAAACACAAAGATGACCAGGGGCAAGAAAAGCAAGTAAAACTAAGATTGGTATCATTTTATCACCAAGAAAAGAACAAAACATATTACTTTTTGACAAACCTTTTTGATTTGCCAGCAGAACAAATAGCTATGCTCTATAAAAAACGTTGGGAGATTGAATTGTTATTCAAGAAGATAAAGCAAAACTTTCCATTACAATACTTCTATGGAGATAATAAAAATGCTATACAAATACAGATTTGGTGTACATTGATTGCCTTACTTCTAATAACAATTATAAAGAAAAAATTAACAAAATCTTGGAGTTTTTCAAACCTAATAAGCTTAATGCAGAAGCATTTGTTTACCTATGCAAAATTTACCGACTTTTTTAATAATGTGGATTTCTTTGCAAAAGAATTTGTCAAAAACAAAGGGAATCCCGATGATTTTCAACAAAAATTTGATTGGAGTTAGGTAAAAAATTAAGGGGGGCTTACTTTTGCTTTTTTAAAAATATATCCCGATTTTATTGAGTTCCGAATTGAAATCATTGTTGTCCGATAAAAGATAAAAAACCGCTTTCGCTGTTAGAATCAAGAACAAAGACTTGGCTGTAACTAACTGAAAAACAACATTATTATGATTTTAAATTTTTCGATACATTATGAATTCTAAAGCAGTTTTAAAAGCAAGGTATACTACTTTAAAAGCTCTTGAAAATCAATATTATCAATACTTTAAACCACTTTAGCTAATTTTAATCGGACAACACTAATTATAAAATGAAAAAAGAAGAAAGCGTTTTTAATAAACTAAATCGTATCATTTTATCGCATTTCCAACAAATAAAAAACCTTAAATACCCAATTTATAGATATTTAAGGTTTATGAATGTGACTGCGAAGGGATTCGAACCCCCAACCCTCAGAGCCGAAATCTGATATTCTATCCAGTTGAACTACGCAGCCAATGATGATTACTACAAATGTAGGAATCTAATAGTTAATTCAACAAATTCTTTTTCACCAAAATAGAAATTGTTTTTCCGTCTGCCTGACCAGAAAGTTCTTTAGAAACCATACCCATCACTTTGCCCATATCTTGCATTCCGGATGCTCCTAATTTCTGAATTGTAGCAAGCACTACTTCTTCAATTTTTTCTTCGGATAAGGCTTCTGGTAAAAACTGCTCTAAAACAGCAATTTCTGCTAATTCAGGATCTGCTAAATCTTGCCTGCCTTGTTTTATAAAAATAGCAGCACTATCTTTTCTTTGTTTTACTTGCTTCTGTATAATTTGTAGCTCTTGTTCTTCCGTAATTTCTTCTTGAACGCCACTAGCTGTTTTAGCCAATAAAAAAGCCGATTTCACTGCTCTTAAAGCTTGTAAAGCAACGGTATCTTTTGCTTTCATAGCTACTTTCATCTTGTCCATTACCTGTTTCTGCAAACTCATATTTTCAATTTTTATCTATTTATTTTTTTGCTTTTCTTAAATACAATACTTTCTTATGATAATCTATAAAAGCTTTTCCTTTTTGTAAAATATCTGCCCCTATAATACCATGAACTTCTTTGGCATTGTGTTGCGTTAATGCTGTGTTTACGTGCGATAAATCAAACAAAACTAAATGACATTTACGGGTTTTCCAAATATGGATTTTAAGAGCATTATTTTCCGATTGCTGTGTTTCCATATCTGTTGCCCCTGCTCCGGCCGCTTTGGTATCGCTTTCTTGCGCATCTAACTTAAAATAATCTACCAAATCTAAGCCAACACAAGAATTAGAGGCACCTGTGTCTAAAATAAATCGTCCTTTAACGCCATTAATCTTTGCCTTTAATTCTAAATGATTAGTCGTCGTTTTCTTTAACTTTATTTTGATGTATTTTTGTTTTTTTAATATCTTTTCGATACGTTTCATGTTCAAAATTTATGACCATCAAAAGTACGATTTAATCATTTCAGAAAAAAACTACGCATCTTATAATTTAGGATTATTCTAAATATAATCATAGATAAATTTCATTTGACTTTTTTGGAATAATTTCTTAATTTACACCAGAAAATGTATAGTAGATGAAAACAACAAAAAGATTAGAACAGGCCTTAATAAAATTATACAACGCATACCATAATAATCGCTTAAATCCTGAAGATTGCACTGCTTGTGCAGTGGGTAATATTTTAGATAATTTTGATAGTTGGAAACATCTATCAGATGAACATGGTTCTTTAAAATTAAGTTATCTTGGGAAGGTGCATCAAAATTTAGGAAGAAAATTTAACGGTTATACACCTCAAGAACTCTTACAAATTGAAAAAGTTTTTTTAGAAGCTTGCGGATTCAAGACACCTTTGTGTCACTACAATCCGAAACCTCAAAACCCAACTTCTCAAGAAGTTTTATTTGATGGTCTTTGCAGTGTCGTTCAATTGTTATGTGAATTAGATAACATACCTTATGTATTAGACTACTCAAAATTATTTGAACAAGAAGACGGTGAACCTGTATATCATTTAGCAACTTTTTTAAAGTAATACCAATTCTTTATTGAAATTATCGAGTAAAAATAGCTTCTATTTCTTTTATCTTTCAAGACTGAATACAAATATCAATTGATATGCTCATATTTTCTTTATCATCCATAGAAAATATTTCAAATTCATAATCTATCATCTGAAAGTTCATTGGCATCTTATGGCTTTTATATAAATCCGTAGATTTTATAAGACATCAAAAAACCGATTCAGAAATGAATCGGTTTTTTGATGTTTATTTTTAAGTGAAATTAAAACTTGTCTCGCTATATTAACAAGCGTTTCTATATAAAACTTTTGTTTATCCTCCAAAGTCATCAAAACGAATGCTTTCATCTGGCATACCAAAATCTTCACCCATTTTTTGAACTGCTTTGTTCATTAACGGCGGTCCACAGAAATATAATTCTAAATCTTCTGGTGATTCATGTAGACTTAAATAATTATCAATCACACAATTGTGAATAAAACCTACAAAACCATCTCCTTCTTTATCGTTAATATCTTTCTTTACTTTCCAATTATCAGATTCTAAAGGATCTGAAAGAGCGATAAAGAACTTAAAATTAGGGAAATCTTTTTCTAAAGCTCTAAAGTGTTCAATGTAAAATAATTCTGCTTTAGAACGTCCTCCATACCAATAAGTTACAGTTCTACCTGTCTTTAAGGTTCTGAATAAATGATATAAGTGCGAACGCATTGGCGCCATCCCTGCACCACCACCAACATACAACATTTCTGAATCTGATTCGTTGATAAAGAATTCACCATAAGGTCCAGAAATAACACATTTATCCCCTTTCTTTAAATTAAAAATATAAGAAGATGCAACTCCTGGATTTACATCCATCCAGCCACCTTTGGCTCTATCAAAGGGTGGTGTAGCAATCCGAACATTTAACATAATTTCTCTACCTTCTGCTGGAAAAGAAGCCATAGAATAAGCTCTTTCTACAGTCTCATTGTTCTTCATCACTAAAGGTCTCAATTTAAATTTATTCCATTCAGCTTCGAATTTATCTGGAGAATCATGTTCTTCTGGGTGTGCCGTAATATCCATGTCAGCAAACTTCACTTCACAAGGAGGAATTTCTATCTGAATATATCCACCTGCTTTGTAGCCCATATCTTCTGGAATTTCTACTACAAATTCCTTAATAAAAGAGGCTACATTGTAATTTCTTACCACAACTGCATCCCATTTCTTAATTCCGAATACTTCCTCCGGAATAGAAATATTCATGTCTTGCTTTACCTTTACTTGACATGCTAACCTTGCTCCTTGTTTCAATTCTTTTCTTGAAAAGTGAGGCACTTCTGTTGGCAAAGCCTCTCCGCCACCTTCAGTAACATGACACTCACATTGTATACAAGTTCCACCACCACCACAAGCCGATGGTAAAAATATTTTGTTATTTCCTAAGGTAGAAAGTAAAGAATCTCCTGAAGCCACTTCTATTTCTCTTTCGCCATTAATCATGATCTTTACGGGACCTGATGGCGATAATTTCTGTTTTACAAACAATAACAAGGATACTAATATTAATGTTATTAGTAAAAATGCTGCAACTGTTGCTATAACCGTTCCTGTTGTACCTGCTGCCAAAATCATATTACTCTATAGTTTTAGTGTTACTAGCTAATTCCTCTTTTACTTTCTCTTTATCTACTTTCTCTATCGTAGCTTCTGTTTCTACTGCAGGCTTTTCTTCTTCATCACCCCCTGTTAACATTCCACCAAAACTCATAAAACCAATTGCCATAAGACCCGTAATGATAAACGTAATTCCCAAACCTCTTAAAGCAGGAGGAACACTTGAATATCTAATTTTTTCTCGAATGGCTGCAATAGCTAAAATTGCTAAAAACCAACCAATTCCGGACCCTACGCCATAGGTAAGTGCCAATCCTAAAGTTGGAATTTCACGAGATTGCATGAATAAACTACCTCCCAAAATTGCACAGTTTACAGCGATTAATGGTAAGAAAATACCTAAAGAATTGTATAATGATGGAGAAAATTTCTCCACAATAATTTCTACCAATTGTACCATGGTTGCAATAGTTGCAATAAACATGATAAAAGATAAGAAACTTAAATCAAATGATGCGTATTCTGCTCCAAGCCAAGACAAAGCTCCTGGTTGTAATAAATATTGATCTAACAACCAGTTTAAAGGAACGGTTACCGCCAATACAAAAATAACTGCAGCTCCTAAACCTACGGCGGTTGCTACTTTTTTAGAGACTGCAAGGTAAGAACACATCCCTAAAAAGGTTGCGAAGACCATGTTATCTATAAAGATTGATTTGAAAAATAATTCTATATGTTCCATATTTTTTTGTATTTGGTTACTAGTTTTTGATTGTTAGTTCATAACGAACAAACAAAAATTAGCAACTATAAACTATTTAATTTTCCTCTATTAATGCTGTGTTTCTACTACGCTGAATCCAAATGATTATGCCCACTACAATTAATGCCATTGGTGACAATAACATAAAACCGTTGTTTTCATACCCTAAAGCGTACAACCCTGTTTTCTCTATTGGATCTCCTAAAACTTTAAATCCTAACAAAGTACCAGAACCCAATAATTCTCTAAAAAAACCAACTGCTATTAAAATTACACCATACCCTACTGCGTTTCCGATGCCATCTAAAAACGATCTCCAAGGTCCGTTTGCTAAAGCAAAAGCTTCAAAACGCCCCATAATGATACAATTTGTAATGATTAAGCCGACAAAAACAGAGAGTGTTTTACTCAACTCATAGGCGAATGCCTTTAATACCAAATCCACAATAATTACCAAAGTAGCTACCACGATAAGTTGCACAATAATTCTAATTTTTGAGGGTATAATATTCCTCATTAAAGAGATCACTACATTTCCTAAACCTAAAACGAAAAGTACAGAAATTGACATTACTATCGATGCCTTTAATTCAGCCGTAATTGCCAATGCAGAACAAATACCGAGTACTTGTATTGTAATTGGATTGTTGTCAGCTAATGGGTCTGTAAGTAAAATTGAATCTTTTTTTGATAAAAGTCCCATAAATTATTTTTTTAAATTTTTAAAATAAGGCATGTATAATGCTAAATCTTTCTTGATCATTGCAGAAACCCCATCACCTGTAATGGTTGCACCTGCAATAGCATCTACTTCATAATCTGTTTTGTCTTCGTTCTTCGGATCGTTATTTCCTTTAGCCACCGTAACACCTTTGAATTTTCCTGATTCAGAAATTAAATGTTCGCCAATAAAATCATCCATAAAATAACGTTGTTTTATATTGGCTCCTAAACCAGGAGTTTCTCCTTTATGATCAAAGTAAGCTCCTTGAACTACCATGTTTTCATCCAAAGAAATATAACCCCAAATAGCGTCCCATAAACCTTTTCCTCTAATTGGTGCTACATAAAACATTTTACCATCTTTTTCACCAATAAATAAAGGTAACTTTCTAACCTTACCTTCTTTGGCATTGGTTTGTTGTTTCTTTACATCAATTAAATAAGGTTCCCTATTATTATTGGCAGCCATATATTCAGCTCTGTTTTGCTGTTGTACCACTTTATCGCCTTCAACAACCAAAACCAACTGTTCTTTTACATATTTTGTAAATTCTGCACCCGCAACTTTTGTAGAAACAAAGTTTGCATTCGAACCGTCGTTTTCATTAACACCCATGGCGTACAAAATATTTTGCTGCTTTTCGATACGTTCATTTTCTTGAATGGTAGGCTTTAAAGACGATGCTAAAAAGGCTAACAAAGAACCAACAACTAACACCATTATCACAGCGAAAATCATTGTATATCCATTACTATCTGTTCTCTTACTCATAATTAGGCAGTTTTAACTTTAGCTCGTTTTAATCTTTTATTTACGTTTCCTTGAACCACATAATGATCTATTGTTGGCGCAAATACATTCATTAATAATATTGCTAGGAATACTCCTTCTGGGTAGGCCGGATTAAATACACGAATCATAATGGAGAAGAAACCAATTAAGAAACCATAAATCCATTTCCCTTTATTCGTTTGAGAACCAGTTACTGGATCTGTTGCCATAAAAACGGCTCCGAATGCCAAACCACCAATCATTAAATGTTCCCACCAAACAGTGTTCATTAATCCATAAAATTTACTAGATTCTGTAATGATTCCACTTGAAGTAACCAGATTAAAAATTAATCCCATAACGGCTGCACCCGCAAATGTTGAAACAATAATTCTCCAACTTCCTATTTTAGTAAAAACCAAAATAGCGGCTCCTATTAAGATTAAGAAGGTAGATGTTTCTCCGACAGAACCAGGTATGAAACCCATAAATTTATCCCAAGTTGAATAAATTACTTCTTGATTTTGTGCGTAACTTCCTAAAATAGTTTCTCCAGAAATTGCATCTGCAGTTCCTGTTCTATTCACTGCGTCATATACCCAAACTTTATCTCCTGACATCCAAGTTGGATATGCAAAAAACAAGAAAGCTCTGATGGTTAAAGCAGGATTTAAGATATTCATTCCTGTACCTCCAAATACTTCTTTACCTATAACAACACCAAATACAACTGCTACAGCTAACATCCAAAGTGGTGTATCTATTGGCACAATTAAGGGCACTAACATTCCTGTTACAAGGTAGCCTTCTTCTACTTCGTGTCCTTTTATCACTGCAAAAATAAATTCTACTAAAAGACCAACTCCATAAGAAACGATGACTAATGGCAATACTTTTATGATTCCAATCCAAAGATTATCCATCGTAAAAAAGTTTGCGAATACATCTCCTCTTAAAGAAGGATCGATTGCTGCATAATGTTGATAACCTGCGTTAAACATTCCAAACAACAAACAAGGTATTAAAGAGATAATGACAATATTCATTGTTCTCTTTAAGTCGTCTGCTGCTTTAATGTGAGTTCCTCCTGTATGAGTTACTTCGTTCGGTAAATATAAAAAGGTATGGATTGCGTTGAACGCAGGCGCCATTTTAGTTCCTCTATATTTTTCTTTTAAATTGTGTAAGTTTTGTTTTAAGCTCATAATCTTATCCTAATTCTTCTCTCATTAAATCTAAACCTTCACGAATTATCTTTTGGTGAGGTTGTTTAGATACACAAATAAACTCTGTTAATGCGAAATCTTCTGGAGCCACTTCATAGCCTCCTAAAGCTTCCATCTCATCTAAATCTTTATACATAAATGCCTTTAACAATTGCATTGGATAAATATCCAAAGGAAAAACCTCCTCGTAAGCACCTGTTACTACAAAAGCTCTGTGCTCACCATTGGTATTGGTATTTAAATCGTACTTTTTATTTGGAGTTAACCAAGAAAAAGTAAAAGCTCTTGAAGTCGATATTTTATTAAAGATTGGCTTATTCCAACCAAAAAACTCATAATCATCTCCTTCAGGAATTGCTGTAATTTGATTATCATAATACCCTAAGAAACCATCTTCTTTTACTTCCTTTCCAGAAAGTACGTTTCCGCTGATAACTCTTGTATTGTTATTTTGTAAATTTTTTGCCGTAACATCTGCAATACATGCCCCTGCAATCGCTGTTGTATATTGTGGCGTGCTAAATTGAGAACCTGTTAGCGCCACTGTTCTTGTCATATTTAACTTACCTGTTAAAAACAACTCACCAATAACTACTAAATCTTGCGGGGTTAAAATCCAAACAACTTCACCTTTATTAATAGGATCTATTTTTGCAATTTGCGTTCCTACATTCCCAGAAGGATGCGGTCCTGAAACCTTGTGAAGCGCTACTCCTTTTAAACTTGTAAACAAAGAAGATGCATTCTGACCAACGGAAAGATGCACTTTGCCTTCTGTTAGTTTTGCAATTGCCGTAACAGCAGCTTGCAATTCTGCTTCTTTACCTGCCAGCGTATATTCTAAATCAGCAGCTAAAGGTGCACTTGCATACGCAGAAATAAAAATTGCTTTTGGCGCTTGATTTGGATTTGCAATAATGTCATAAGGACGTTGCTTTATAAATGGCCAACAACCTGAAGCAAATAAATGATTTTTAACCTCTTCTGCAGATAATTTATCTACATTTTTAGTCCCAAAATCTTTATGAACTTGTTTGGTATCTGCAGCAATTTTTACAGCTAATACTTTTCTTCTTGCTCCACGAACTACTTCCGTAACTTTACCAGAAACAGGACTCAAAAATAAAATACGTTCATCACTTTTTGAATAAAAAAGTGTGTCTCCGGCTTTTACTTTAGCTCCTTCTTTGGCAACAAGTTTTGGTGTAATTCCATGAAAATCTTCTGGTTTCACTGCATAAACACTACTTAAAGAACTCGTTGTAGTGTTTTTTTCAGCCTCCCCAACAAGCTTAATATCTAAGCCTTTTTTAATACGAATGTCTTTTGACATAGGAAATTGGAATTTTAGTTATCTAAAAAAATCAAGCAAATTTAAGGATTTTGACAGGTATTCTGAATACAAAAAACCTTATATATTCGTTAAAACGAATTATTTATAATGAATCTAAATAATAGTATTTTGTAAAAAAGTAACAACTTTAAATTATGACGTAGATATTGCTGACATTAATATATTAATCGTATTTTTCGAATAGATTTTTTAACAGATTCTACTTTTCTGGTACTTTATTTGTTTGCTTAAATTTTATTACAATCAAGAAATAAAAACAAATAAAGGCTCGAAAACAGCATCTATATTACTTAGAGCTAACCACAACAAACAGCTAAAAAATAAAAAAGGATTCAATAAATTTATTTAACGAAAAGAAAACCTCCATACTTTCATTAAAATATAGTGTTGTCCGATTAAAATTAACTAAAGTGTTTTAAAGTATTGATAGTCTTGATTTTCAAGAGTTTTTAAAGTAGTACACCTTGCTATTAAAACCGCTTTAGAATTTATAATGTATCAAAAAATTTAAAATCGTCATAATATTGTTTTTCAGTTAGTTACATTCAAGTCTTTGTTCTTGATTCTAACAGCGAAAGCGGTCTTTTTATCTTTTATCGGACAACAATGATTAAAATATATCAATTTACACGCATGTCTATTTCCTTAAAATGTTTAAAAAATTTTGTTCGCTTTCGTTGCTATTTTTTCAAGATCCTTTTTGTAACAATTCCTTGGTTTGTTATAATTTTAATTATGTACGTACCTGCACTTAAACTTTGTAATTGAATACCTTTACTTACATTTTTTTCATTAATTAAAACTTTCCCTAATAAGCTTAGTACGATAACTTTTTTAATCTCTAGTTGATTACTCGTTTCTACATTTAAAAAAAAGTTAACTGGATTTGGAAAAATTTTTATACGATTCGTTAATGAAATATCATCTAAACTAGCTGTTGTGGAAATTTCAAAATTTGCTCCAATAAAAGTTATATTATAATTATTACTAAGACTTAATGTCCCAATTTCTATTAAATAAACACCAACGTACTCTCCTACTTCTCTAATTAAAACTCCTGTAAAATTATCATTATTAATTAAACTACCTTCTGTAATTTGATAGGTTAAAACAGGGTCAGAGTCTCCAAAATTTTTCGTTTTAATATCTGCTGTAACCGTAATTTCTCTTTGTACAATACTTAAATTATTACTTTCAAAAGTAATATCATAATTGTTACTAGAAAGCGTGGATGAAATGGCATACTCTCCTACATCTTCTCCTGCTTCTCTCGTTAAATTTCCTGTGAATACATCTCCGTTTTCTAGACTTCCCGTTGTGATTGTATACGTCAATTCTGGGTCAGTTTCTCCATAAACTTTGGATTTTACATCTGCTGTAATTGTAATTTCTTTTTGTACAATACTTAAATTATTACTTACAAAAGTAATATCATAATTGTTGTTAGAAAGTGTGGATGAAATGGCATACTCTCCTACATCTTCTCCCGCTTCTCTCGTTAAATTTCCTGTGAATACATCTCCGTTTTCTAAACTTCCCGTTGTGATTGTATACGTCAATTCTGGGTCAGTTTCTCCATAAATTTTGGATTTTGCATCCGCAGTAATTGTAATTTCTCTTTGTACAATACTTAAATTATTACTTACAAAAGTAATATCATAATTATCATTAGAAAGTGTTGATGAAATGGCATACTCTCCTACATCTTCTCCCGCTTCTCTCGTTAAATTTCCTGTGAATACATCTCCGTTTTCTATACTTCCGGTTGTTACTGTATAGGTTAATTCAGGGTCAGTTTCTCCATAAATTTTGGATTTTACATCTGCTGTAATTGTAATTTCTTTTTGTACAATACTTAAATTATTACTTACAAAAGTAATATCATAATTGTTATTAGAAAGTGTTGATGAAATGGCATGCTCTCCTACATCTTCTCCCGCTTCTCTCGTTAAATTTCCTGTGAATACATCTCCGTTTTCTATACTTCCGGTTGTAATTGTATACGTCAATTCTGGGTCAGTTGCTCCATAAATTTTAGATTTTACATCTGCTGTAATTGTAATCTCTTTCTGTACAATACTTAAATTATTACTTACAAAAGTGATGTCATAATTGTTATTAGAAAGTGTTGATGAAATTATATAATCTCCCACATCTTCTCCTGCAACTCTCGTTAAATTTCCTGTGAATACATCTCCGTTTTCTAGACTTCCCGTTGTTATTGTATAGGTTAATTCTGGGTCCGCTGCTCCATAAATTTTAGATTTTACATCTGCTGTAATTGTAATCTCTTTCTGTACAATACTAAAATTATTACTTACAAAAGTGATGTCATAATTATTATTCGAAAGCGTTGATGAAATTGCATAATCTCCTATTTCTTCTCCTATAACTCTCGTTAAATTTCCTGTGAACACATCTCCATTTTCTAAACTACCAGTTGTTATTGTGTACGTCAATTCTGGGTCAGTTGCTCCATAAATTTTAGATTTTACATCTGCTGTAATTGTAATCTCTTTCTGTACAATACTTAAATTATTACTTACAAAAGTGATGTCATAATTGTGATTAGAAAGTGTTGATGAAATTATATAATCTCCCACATCTTCTCCCGCTTCTCTCGTTAAATTTCCTGTGAATACATCTCCGTTTTCTAGACTTCCCGTTGTGATTGTATACGTCAATTCAGGGTCAGTTTCTCCATAAATTTTGGATTTTACATCTGCCGTAATTGTAATTGGTTTTTTGGGTATAAAATAAGCCTCATATTCTGAGAAAACTATAGAATTTGAACTAAAGTCTTTAATATCACTTGCACTTTTAACTTGTAACGAAATGGTTCCTTCCTCTAAATTTGTATTAGAAACAGAAATTTTATATTGGTTATTTTCAACTAAATTTATAGATGAAATTGTCATACCATTTGATGCAATTCCTTTAATCTCAAAATCAGAAACATCAATATTTAAAACTTCTTCATTAAACGTTACTAAAAACCACCACGCGTTTGCATCATTATCTACAGCTATATTCGTTATAATTGGTTTTGTAATATCATAGGTGAAAATAATTTTATTTGATATCTCATTCTGGTTATTATTTTCATCTAAAGCACTATTTGCTGCAACTTGTATAGAAAAATCGCCTTGCGACATTGGAATAAGGTTTATCTTAAATACTTTTGAATCTTCCGTACTGAATTCTGAAATTATAGCATTTTCTAATAAAAAATCTGAGATATCAAAACCTGACACTACTTTAGAAAAAGAAATATTTAGGGTAACAGGAATACTATTTGTTTTTAAATTATTTGTAGTTGAAATAGCCACAGTGACAGGATCACTATTTAATGCCAAAGAAACAGAAACTTCATATTCTTTTAAAACAGCTTGATTTTCTGATAGTACCTTGTAAATAACTGGATTTGTAAAACTGTGTTTTGACACGCCAGATATTTGCATAACACCATCAACATAAACTGCTGAATTTTCACTTGACACAAAAACAGCTGACAATGCCCTTACATCTGTATTTTCTGGTAAAACAATATTTATTTTATCCGAAGTAATTTCTTCCGCTACAGCAGTGATTCCTAAAAAATTAAAAGAACTAAAAATCGCATTTTCATTCAATTCTGGACTTGCAATACTATACGATTGAAAAATTCCTCCCATATTTCCATCAATACTAAATGTTTCTGTTCTATCAATATTTACAACTAAATCTGCAGTGCTATTATAAATTTTAAAACTAATGGTTTCGTTATTTGTATTTGCATACACAGATAAATAGGCTACATACTTTTGAACACTTGCTTCATAAATAATATTGGCAACTCCTCTTACTTCTCCGTTTACAAAAGCTGCTACTTTATCATTCTCAGAAGTTAAATTAGAGCCATCTACGTTTAAAAACGTAGTAAAGGTCATGCTGTACTGATAATTAGATGAATTTACAAACCAATTAGGGTCTTGAGCTTGGGTGTTTTGAAACCAAAAACTGATAAAAAAAATCAAAGAAACTTTATAGATAACTGATTTCATAACTTAATTTTGGGTTATTTTAATTGTTGAATTAATTAAAACATTACCAGCCCTATCTTTTATGTCATTAACAGATTTGATATTTAATGAAACTACGCCTAGATAATTATTTACAGCAGCTATTGTAACTTTATATTTAGCATCCGTTTCTTTTGTTACATTAATTGTCGTGTTAGAAATTGTCTCAAAAACTGATGCCGTAACATTTTCTACGGCTTCATTAAAAATGACTGTGAATTCTAACGTATGACTATTTGTGATCTCATTTGTTGGTTTTTCTCTTTTGATTGATAAAACATAAGGACTTATCAAATCATACGTATAGAAGAGTTTATTAGAAATTAAATTTCCTGCATTTTCATTATTAAATACTGAATTCGCAAAAATTTCTATTGAAAATAATCCTTGTTGAATGGGTACAATTTGCAATGAATAATTAAATTCATCAAGTTTATTAATTGACAAAACTACTGCGTTTGAAAGTGAAATACTTTCTTTTTTTAAACCATAAATGGCAACATTTGTTTTTAAATTAACAATTAAAGGAACTTGTTTTACAAAAGAGGTTTCATCAGTTAATAAAACAAGTTCTGGTATCTCTGTGTTTACATTCCCTAAAGTTACATGTACTTCATATTCTAAAAGTTTAGATTCATCTTCTGATACTATTTTGTAAAGAATTGGATTCGTAAAATCCTGTTCTGTAACTCCAGAGATTTGTTTTACATTTTCTACAAAAAAACGGGCACCATCACTTAATGAGAACTCAGCAACTAAATTTGTAATCGCTGTATCAATAGGTAATACAACATTAATTTTATTATTTACAATTGTTTGCGATTCATTTGATACTCCAACAAAACCAAACGAATTTAAAACAGCTTCATTATTTAATGCAGGCTTTGCAATACTATAGGATTGAAAAACGCCACCAACATTGCCATCAATAACAAAATTTTGCGTTTTATCGACATCAATTACAACATCATTTACACTATCATACATTTTAAATGAAATTGTTTCATTATCCGTATTTGCATAGACAGATAAATACGCAACATACTTATGTACACTTGCTACATAGACCACATTAGCAACACCCCTTATCTCGTCATTTACAAAAGCAGCAACACGGTCATCTGTAGATGAAAGTGTTGTGCCATTGCTATTTAAAAAGGATGTAAACGTCATACTATATTGATAACCAGCAGTGTTTACAGACCAATTAGGATCTTGAGCTTTTATATTTAATGTATTTATAACTAAGAATAGAAAAATAATAGCGCTTTTCATCATCTTATTTTTTAATCATTTTCTTAATAATACTTTTCCCATTAGAAGCACTTAACTTCATTAAATAAACACCTTTTGCCAAATTAGAAGTATCTATTGTTGCAACCTCTTTATGGGTCGAAATTGTATTTACAAGCGCACCAATTGTATTAAATATTTCTATTTTAGTAACCTTATCTTTTTGCAAAGATGAGTTTATTGTGATGGTATTTGAAAACGGATTTGGATACAAAACAACATTACTTAAAAATTCATTTTCTGTTGATAAACTCTTTAAACTTAAAACAACAGGATTTTTAAGATCTCCTAGTACTTTATTGTTTTCAAAAACAACACTAGACGTTACATCAACTTCTGTATTTCCATCAGAAAGCACAAACTTTAAAGCATCATTTGTATTGCTAAAAACAGTAATAAAACTAATTTTTCTGCTGTTTAAAGTGATAATTGGAGATGCTCCTCTTAGTACTCCTTCAGCATCATACACGAATACTTTCTCAAATTCATCATCTGCTACAATTTCTGATATCACACTCATATTTGCATTGTATTTAGCAAACTGTGCAATGGTTTCTGCGGAATGTTCTTGACCCGTAACATTTGATTTCTGTTGATAATTAGCATTTGGATAATTTAATGTTTGAGCAACTCCAGATTTCATCATATAACCTCTATTAGATTGCATGTAATTAAGTGTTCCGCTCCAACCAGAATTTGAATCGTAAATTGCAAAATTGTATTGATCCTTTATAACATCGCCATCTGTAGGATTATAATTAGCAAGTGCTTCTGCAAGACTTATATTTCTGTGAATTGGGTATGCCAACCAGTTCCAGCCTTCATTAATAGCAATATGAACGTTAGCTTCATCAACATCATTTCCAATTAATTGTAATGAATTTGTATTTGCTAATTTTACTTTATACATTTTTGTGTTTTCTAAAGTAGTTAAAGAACCAAACCAATCGTTATTTTCATAACGTGTAAATTCATTTTGAGATTTAATCTGGTCATTATCTTCCAACATTAGCCCATCAAAAGTTTCTTTGATATTGATAAAATTATCATGTTCCACAAAAAAAGAAGCCCAAGTCCAACCTTTATTTAGTAACGTAGTTTGCTCAGAAAATTGAGCTCCAGAAAATACAACAGGTATTGATTTAGAACCTAAAACTTCATTTTGTAAAAAGAGTGTATTTACTGCGCCATCAATAGAAGCAACTAATACTTTTCCGTTTAAAGCATCCCAAATTTTAAAAGTTATTTCTTCACCACTTGTAACATTACTGTATGCCGTTAAATACACAAAATAGCTATCAAAAGCATCATCATATTGTAAATAAGCCTCACCTCTTGGTGTATTATTTACAAAAGCACCCACTTTAGTGAATTGATCTCTTGAGAAGATTTCATTAATTTTTATTTTTCCAATAATATTTAAACTATTTGAATAATCAGGAGCGTTTACAGACCAATCAGGTGCTGGCGTTATCACTCTTAAAGACAATGTTAATCTATCATTAAATCCAGATGCTGTCTCTAGGTAAATATCTGCATTATAAATGCCCATTGCCAACTCATTATCAACCTTAAAAACAAGTTGTTTTATTGCATTTGGAGCAACAGATCCTTCACTACTATCAGCAGTTATCCAGGTTGGTAAACCACTAATTGAATACGTTTGATTACTTCCGCCTTTATTCACAATATCCATGGTAAATGAATAGGCTTCGTTTACATTTTTCTCAGCTACAATTTCTTTGGTTTGGTTTTGTGTAAACCATTCTATTTCTTGTTTACTTACTAAAGCAGACCAACTTATTGGCGATAATTGCTCATTAAAATGGGTATCATTCATTCTAGAAACAGAAAAATCTAAAATTTGACCTTCATATAAAGACCATTCTTCATCTGTTAAAGTTGGTTGAATAATCATTTGATCTCCATTTACTACTGTTGAAAACGGAATATTTGTAAACTGTAACTTTGGTTTTAATGCTGGGGAATCTTGTGTGTAATTTTGTGTTGATCCTGCATTTAGTCTTGAAAAAGTACTTGTTACAGTATTATTGATCGCTACATGATTGTATTTAGGACCTTTAGTAGTATTTCCATCTTCTTGATTAAAATCTACATACAGCATTAAGCCTTCTGAATTGGGCTCAATTTCAAAATAACGATCTCTTTTAATTTGTTCGAAACTTCTTGCAGTATTCCATAAACGGATTTCATCTAAACTTCCTGTAAAATGATTATCCATTGTTAGATTAGAAAAACCATCATCAAACAATCTTGCACCGATTAATATTTTGCTTCCAGAAATTCCACCAATTTTTATCGAAGAAACAGAAGCTGTTTCTAAAGCATCTACATAGGTATTTATTGAACCTCCTCTTTTTACAATCATTGCAATATGATGCCAATTGCCATCTGCAACAGACACTGTAGTTAAATTATAAGAAATATTTTCTGACATCAATTCTAAATTTCCATCAGATTTCATATTTACAGACCATTTATTTCTAGATCCATCACTCTGTGGCAGGTCCTCATCATTTCCTTTTCCGTTAGAAAAAATAGTTCCAGCAGTTGCTGTTGCTGTTTTAATCCAAAATGAAAGTGTAATATCTTCCGCAACACTTGGTTGCACAAACCCTACATTTTCTAATGATAAATAAGCATTGTTGGCAAAAGTATATGCTGTTCCTTTAGGTTTAATATCCCAACCTAAATTTACAATAGCATTTCTGCTTTTTGCTTTATCAAAACCAGTTTTCCCATTTCCTTCATCTAAAGTCCAATACCCTAAAAGATTTAATTCCCTACCCGTTAATGTTTTATCTTTCGCTACTGTTGCTTGTGCTGGTGTAAAGGTTTTAGACCAAAAACGAAGATCGTGTATATTACCAATAACGTTGCTACCACCAATAAAAATTGAACTATTAGAGTTGATATCTAAATTGCCTGTTAACACTTTATTTTCTAACTCGTTTCCATTTTGAAATATCAATAATTGAGGATCCTTTCCACTTTGATAGACTAAAGAATAGAAATTATATTGAGAAGGATCTATCGTTGCTATTACAGATTCTCCTCCCAAACTAAATGTAAGTTGATCACCATTTAAACTAGCATTAATTCCGTTTTCTTGACTGATTAAATTTCCTGATCCAGATGTTGCATTTTTAAACCAAAATTGCATGGTAAAAGAACCGTTTGGTAAAATTTGATTTGGCAACTCAATTTGATTCGCACCACCATCTAAATACACAGAAACACTATGATCTATTTCTTGTTGATTGCTTAAGCCAGTAACTTTAATATTGGTTAAATCACCTTTAAAAATAGCCTCATTAAATCGTAAAGAAATATCTTCACCTACATCTAAAATACCATCTGTAGGTTGTGGTGTACCAAACTGAACTGGTGCATTTAAATTTATTGTACCAGAAACTATTGGAGAGTTATAACTAACCTCGTCTGTACAATAAGAAATAGCTCTAAACTCATAAGTACCATCAGGTATTTTATTTGCAATAACATTCCAATTAAAAGTATACTCAGAATTTGTTGGGTCTATAACTTCTCCATCATCATCACTAGCAGTATCTTTTAAAGCTTGTGAACCATAATAGGTTTTAAGCTTAATCCAATTTGCCGAGCTTGCATTTCTGTATTGTAATTCTATTTTGTTAAAACCAGCAAAATCGGTATTAAAGTCTGTAAATGTTATTGGTAATGTATTTGTGGTTGTAATTCCAGTATTTGTATCTGTAGCATAGGCTTCTGCTCTGTTAAAAATAAAATTATCTTCTGGTGCAGAAACCGTTACTTTAGAACACGATTTTTTAAACTCTACAGAAACATCTACAAAAGCTTCAGAAGCAGTAATTTCATCACAAGGATTTTTTAAATAGACCCTAATATCATCATATTTAAAAATACTTGATGCAGATGATTTATACACTTCAAAAGGAAATTCTACAGTTTCATTATAAGGAATGTAGACATTTACACCGTTTACAGCAATATTTGTAGTGGCGCCATTTAAGGTTAATGCATCTACATCTAAAATGTATTCTAAATCAGATTGTGTTTCACTATTATTTTTTAGAAATAATGTAAACAAGGCACCTTCACTTTCTGGTACATTGGTTAACACTGTTTTGTCTGATAATAAACTTGGTAAATACACGCGATTGGTAGGGTCAGATAAAATTTCTCCTCCATTACCAATAATAGCTTCATCAAAACCTGCTACTTTATAAAAAAGTGAGGTGGTCTCTGGCTCATAAGGGCAAGAGGTAGCGCCACCACGTGTTATAAAAATAGGGCCATTACCATCAAACATATTTACCACATCTACACTTAATGAATTATTGTCATCATTGTCTTTTAAAGTGTACGATATCGTACTTGTACGTTCTGCTCCAGAAGTTTGGTTAGAAGTAGTAATTTTAGATTTTGCATATGTATAATTACCAACTGCACCTATGTTTAAGATTAAAAGCCCCAACTGTGATTTAAACTCTTCCGAGGTTTCTACAGATACTCCTATAGAACTATCTACAATTTGAGTAGAACTTATTTCGCTTGTAAACTCGCCAACACCCGCATCAAAAGATTGATTCGAGAAAAAATTTGCGTTTACCAAATCAGTTATTTCACTTTCAAATTCTCCAAAACCTTTAACACTTTCTAAAACACTTTGCTTATAATCATCTCTATTGTTTTTTGCATCATATTTACTTTTTTCATTTTGTTGAATAATTTTCCTCCATAAATCTGCTTGTTTTTGATATGTTGCTTGTGTATAAACAGGAACTAATGGATCTGCATTGGGGTCAATTGGAGGTTCAACAAAATTTGCTGCTAATTTTTCTAAATTTGGTATTAAAGTTTCTATAATATATTTTTGTGAATACGTATAGAATGTTTTTGTAGGTTGTTCTCCAATTACATAATCTTGCCTTGTACTAACATACATTGTCACATCTTCACCGCTTGCATTTTTTGCAATTATTTCAATATTAGGTACTGGAGTTCCGTTTGCAAGGAGTAATGGAGTATCTGTGACAAACATGTTATTAAAAATACCATAATACACATTTTTGGCATTCCCAATATATAGATCTCCAGATGCGCCTACAAAATTAGGATCATCGCTTGTAGAAATAGTTTTATTAAATGTATAGGTATTTGTGGTTACATTTTCTGAAGTGTTTTCTATAGATTTGGAAAATGAACCTTCTGTATCTATTACAATATTAACATCTGTATCAACCAAAGCTGCAGGTATTCCAGTTGAAACAGTAATAGTAGACCCTATGGAAACATAATATCCTCCTCCTTCTGCCTCTGTATTTGCTCCTAAAATTTCTTGAGTATATGTAATTGTTGTTCCTTTTTCTATGGATGCAAAACTATTAGAACCAGGAGGATCTCTTAAAATAATATCAGGCACATCTGGTGCAACAGAAGCAAAATCTACCCCACCTGTAGGTGCACCTCCATCTATAATTCCTTCTGATTTGAAATCATCTGCATTAGAAATTCCTAAAGCATTGCTACCAGGAATATTATACTGAACCGAAATTGATTTTTTAAAACCATCTGCTATTGCAATATTTGGCTCTCCAGCAAAAAAGGAATATTTATATTCTTTGCCATTTTTACCAAGTGTCATTGTGCTTTTATTGGCAATCTCCAAATTGTTGGTAATATTAAAAGTACCTTCTGTAAAATATTCTTTAGTAATTTTATCTTCTGATGCATCTTTGTTTACATAATTTTGTGACACTTCAAAAGTGATATCATATTGTTTTTTTTGTGTATACAAAGGTGTGTTTAAAGTACTAATATCATAGGTATTAGCACCAATAACAATTTCTTTGTCATAATCTTGATCCAATAATGTTAAGGTAACAGGAGCGTTATATCTAAAACTTTTTTTATGATGAAATGGTTCAGAAAAAAGTTCTGTACCGTCCTTTGTTGTATAACTAATAGAATCTAAAACAGGAGTTGCTAATAAATTTAAAGTTTCATTACTGGTTAAAATTTCACCATTCAAAGCTGTGTTTGAAGGGATTTTTAAATCCGTAGTTTTAATATAATAGATGTGAGGAATTAAAGAAACTACATATTCACCTGTAATTGGATTGGTTGAAACAGGAACATCAAAAGTATTGGTATTAATATTTCCTTTTAGAATTATTGTTGCTACACCAATATTATTTGTTGATGAAATAATTTCGGTTTCTTCGTTTTCTTCATCTTTGTTATTTAAATAATTGTATTCACCTTCCAAACCAAAACCTAATGGTTTTTCTGACTCTAATTTGCCCCCAACAACTCTACCAATTAAAGATATCCTTGTGGTGTCTATAAACCATCTTGGACTAATTTGACTTTCAAAAAACTCAAAGGTATTTGATGCTGGAAAAAAGCCTGTATGTGCAAAGGTATGTCCATCTTTTCTAACTTCAATTTTATGCTTACCAATAGGAACAGTAATACTAAAGTTACCGTCAGCATCGGTTTCTACAGGCTGGTTATCAGCATTTATTACAATGTTACCATCTATATATACGGAAGCTTTTTCTAAACCAATTACAGGATATTTTTTTAACGTTCCACCTTCATGAAAATTATTGTCTTTGTTTATGGTACCACCTTCATAATAATACTGCCCTTTATTAATAATAATTCTAGCGCCATTGCTGGTCACTTTATATTGATTATATCCAAAATCTTCGATATCTGTATAAGCTGCTTCATCAGCATCTAATGCTATTGAATTAAATACACCCTGAACATTATATACAGCTCTACCATTAAACTTAAAAGAAGAAATATCTTTAAAATTTAACTGATTTACCACACTTGATTCCGCTCCTAAAAATACGGTTTGGCTTGCGGGTTCAAATTCATGTACACCTAAAGAAGGTGTAACCACAAAAGACTCTCCAGTTCCAGAATATCCAATACTAGCAATAGAGTAACTGCCGTTTGCATCTGTAACTCCAAAGACACCTAACTGTTTTTTTGTAGGTGTTACTGAGCTAAAAGTAACGCCACTTCCTAAAAAACCATCGTTTTTATTATATCGAAATCCTTTTTTAGAAAAATCATATACATTACTGCCTTCTTTTTCATCCATTCTTAAATAGATACTTAGATCGCTTTCTCCTCCACTTAAATACCTTCTGTAATCTCTTCTTATTTCTTTAGCAGAAAGTGCTCTTTTCCAAACCCTAACCTCATCTAAATACCCAGTGTAACCTGCTCCTCTATAACCTTGTCCTAAAGTTACTTTATCTATGGTAGATTGAATATTATAATCTGTAAATACAGGAAGACTCAATCTAGGTTTTAAAACGCCAGCAATTGCTGCTTCAGTATCTGTAGCGGGTATGCCATCAGAACCAGAAATACCATCTATGTATGCTTGTGTTAATTCTCTTCCATTAAGATAATATTTTGGTGGACTTCCTTGTGCTAAAACCAAAGAAATATGAATAAAAGAAGTATCTGTTAAAGAAGAAATATTTTTAAAAACATCATTCCCTTCATTATCTAATTCTCCTGTAGGATAAGAATTTAATAGATGAAGCGTATAAAATTGACCATTAAGTATCACTGCTATATTTATACCATGCCCAATAGATTGAGAAAAAAACTTACCTGCATTTAATTGTATTTCAGTTTCATCATTGGTGCTTCGAAGTGACATAATATAGTTACTTTTAGTAACCCAAGTTTGCAAGGTTAATGCATTGGTAGGTATTTCATATTCAATATCATTTATCTCAACAAAACCATTAGTAAATTGTAAACTAGAGCCAGCATTGTTTGCTACTCCATTTGCTTCTGCAAAAACAACAGCATCTTGCACTGGGCTACCGCCATCAAAACTTATAGATCCAGAAACTGTAGCTGTTGGATTTCTAAAACCAACATCAGTTATATACGTAACATATTCTTCTTCAATTGTAGAAACACCAACGGCTTCTATTTTATATTCGTACAAAATACCTCCTTGTGTTTCGATATCATCAAACTCAAAAACATCTTTACTTACAGTACCTATTAACTGTGTTGGTGTTGCACTTCCTAATTCTTTTCTGTAAATATTAATTTTCTCTATAACATTTTGATTCGAATTTAAAGTCCACTTGATATTTACTCTATCTGTATAATATCCTTTAGATATTTCTAAACCTTCATTTGGTAAAAAAGTTGAAGCAACATAAAAGACACCATAAGGAAAACCAATATTAGTAAGGTTTTGTGTAGAAGTACTATTCATAGAAAAAATAGGATTTCCTACTTGCATTTGCACTTGTAAATTATTTTCAACAGATTTATAATCTACAGCTGCATTACCAACAAAAAGTTGGGGTTCACTTTGATCTTGTGCTTTGGCAATATAGGTTACCAAACACAGACATAAAATATGTAGTGTTTTTTTCATTATAAAATGATTATAATTTTATAATATAGTTAACACCAAAGTTGACTGGTCTTGATTCTGTACCAGAATTTTCAGTTTCACCTTTTACGTTATGGTTGTGGTTTTCTTGAACATCCGTTTGCGGTGTAGAGACTTGAGCAGCGGAAAGAAAACTTCTTACTGTTGGACCTGTAAGATATCCAATAGGGCTTGATATTACTGTAGTATTTGTTTCTTCATGTGAATGTTCACCTTCCATACTTGTATTTATATCTACGTTGTGTAAATGTTCTTTGTTTTCGTCTTTCTGAAACTCTTTTAAATTAGGTCCTTCATAATTGGTATATCCTGTTTTAGCATTTGCACCAGTCCCTCTTAAAAACACACCTCTAAGATCTGGTGTAAAATCGCCTATTAACGCTCTTAAAGCTGCACCATCGGTAACAGACGCTATACTAGAACCATCGCACAAAGCCCATCCTTCTGGAGCAGTAGTGCCAACGAATGGCATAATAGAACCTGTAGGAGCACCATTATCTGCTTTTGCAGCTCTTTTTGCGTAATGGGCATAAGGTGAATATTGAAAAGGTTGGTTGTAAATCTCTATCTTATTACCATTTGGAGCTACAGAAATTTTTAATCTTAATTCTTTTAGTGCGAAATCTATACTATTAAAAGTGGCTACTTGAGGATTTCCTGTGCCCACTATATGAGAAAAAACACCAAAATTATCTGTTCTTATGGATTGTGTTTCTTCAAAAAGCACAGTATTATCAGCTTTAGTGATACTGAAAGTAAAAGTTAAATTTGAATTCTTAATTGCAGAATTTGCCGCATCTCTAGCAATACCTTGCACAGAAATACCTTGTGCAAAACAGATTGAAGTTAAAAATAAAAATAGAAATGTGCTGTAGACTTTTTTCATGATGTTAGGTTTAGATATTTTTTAATGAAATAAAAATAACCATAACCTATACACTAAAAGAATTTTAGCTGTAACATAAAGTAACAAGATACAAAGTGCTGACTTATAGATTGTTAAAAATTAAAATTATACTGATTTTTTGAATTTAAAAGAAGTAAAAAAGCATTTTCATTGATTTTTAGCAAAACCAAAGTGCTGTAATTTATATAAATTAGGTTCCTAAAGACTTTGAAAAAGTGTTTCAAAAGATTCCTCTTTCGTGATTTGCAGTTTAGCTCTAGATCGCTGTCTTGTAACTCGAATACTTGGGCGTCCAACTCCTAACATTGCTGCCATTTCTTTGTCTGATAAAGAAAGATAGGTAAGACAGCAAAAACGAACTTCGGCCTCAGTAAGTTTTGGATACTTTGTTTTTAAACTCATTACAAAACTAGGGTACACTTTATTATAATATTGAAGAAATTCTCGCCAATCTGCGTCTGTAAGTATCACTTTTTTAGAAAGTGCTTTTTGCTGTGCTTCTTGTATAAACACATCCAATTGCTTTTTAGAAACATTTAATTCTTGGGTAACTTTATCAACTTCACTTAAAAGTGTTTTCTCTTGTTGCTTTGCTTTTAGTTTAGATTTTCTAAAAATAAAATACCCAACAATAAGTAACACCAATAATACGAGTAAACTAATATTTCTTAGTGTAATGTTATCATTTTTAGAGGCTAGTTCTTTTTCTGCAGCTGTTTTTATTTTGTACTTATTATAGGCTTGTTCTACGTTAGCACTTCTAAATTGATTGTTTTTTCTTTTTAAACTATCTAGTGCAACAATGGTAGAATCTGCATAAGTAAGAGCAATATTAGGTTGACCAATGATTTTATAATAGTTAGATAAAACAGGGTATAATTTGCTAAGTCTTTTTATTTTTTTTCCAGAATGATGAGCTGCAAAAGTTGCCTTCTCTAAAACCTCTTTTGCTTTCTTAAACTCCCCTTTTTTTAAGTAGATGTCAGCTATTAAAATAAGTGCATTACTAGCATTTCCCCAAATTTTTACTTTGGTAGTAAAATCTGCATCTTTTTGTAACAAAGGCAAAGCCTCTTTATAATTGTCTTGTAAATAAAAATTTTCGCCTAAATTACCACCAGAAACGGCATGTATTAAACTATCTCCTCGTGAACTAGTATTCGTTAATGGCAAGTTAAAAACTCTCTTAAAATAAAAATTTGAGGAATCTAATTGCTGATTTTCACGATAATACACACCAAGATTGTTATTAGTTTGTCTGAAGATTTTATCTTTAGTTGAGATTAATTTTTGACCTCTAGGATAGTCCATATTTAATGCTTTTACAGAATACAAAATTGCATTTGGTATATCATCCATTTCATAATAGCAACCAGTAAGCACTCTATAATGTTCTAAAAGAGAACCAGGAGAAATATTTGCATCATTTTTTTTATGGATTTTTTCTATACTTTCTCTTAAAAGCCAAATTCCTTTTTCTATCTTTTTAAAGTCCTCTTTTGTATTTATAAGCAAAAGTGCATACTGAAATTTCGCTGCAATTTCAACCCATAAAACCCCTGAATTGGTTGCTTTTTCAGCTATTTTTTGTAACACTTTAGTATACTCATAATTTGAATCATCAATGTTTGGTCTCGTATAGTACTGCCAAATGCCAGCATACATTTCAAGACCAGGGTTCTTATGATCTGCACCTAACTTCTCAATTTTTTGAAACAGTTTATGCAGTGTAGCACTTTTTATTTCTCCCCTATATTTTTTTATGCCAGTAAAATAAAGAGAGCTTAATGCAGTTGGTTCAGTAATAAGAATAATTGAATCTAAAGCAGGTAAGCGCAAAACTTGTAGTAAAGAATCTACTTTAGCATCTGAAAGCGTGTTTTGCGCTGTTGCCTGAAATGAAACAGCAATGAGTAGAATTAGTGTATATCTTTTAAATAGATGATTCATAAATAATATATAGGCCTCTTAAAATCTTTTGAACTGATTTTCTGGACACAAAAAAAATATTTTTAGTCAAATAATGCTAAGGTAATGTTAAAAGCTAAATTTTTACATGTGTTTTGAATATTATGTTGTTACCATGATTTTTTAAAAAAAGGCATAAGAAAGGAACAGTTATTGAATTACTCATATAAAACCCAAAAATTAGTACTTTTACAAAACACAAAATAAGGTTATGCAAATAAGAATAATTTTCATTTTTATACTTTTTACCACTGGTATTATTGGCCAGAACATCCAATCCATTCAATTAAGACCGCTCCAAGAAAATAACTATTCTGCAATCGTTCCATTAGGTACTGTTTTAGAATTGTCTTTTGATGATTTAGAGAATGATGGTAAAGAGTATCAATATAAAATAGAGCACATGACGCATGATTGGCAAAAGAGCAGAATGCTTTCTAGTCAATATATTGATGGTTTTGATGAAAACAGCATTATTAATGTCACCAATTCTTTTAATACCTTTCAAAGCTATACGCATTATGCTGTAAGGATTCCGAATATAAATACCGTGATTACTAAAAGCGGTAACTATTTGCTTTCCGTTGTAAATTATGATACCGATGAAGTTGTTTTTACAAGAAGATTTGTTTTATTCGAAAACATGGCTACAATTGGTGTTGCCGTATCTCGAAGTAGAAATGCAAAAACCTTAAGTTCTCAGCAAACCGTGGAGCTTTCTATAAACCATCCAAACATCAGAATTAACAATCCTGCGCAAGAAGTGCATGTGGTTTTGCTAAAAAATGAAAACTGGAATGAAACAATTACCGATTTACAACCTACATTCTTTATGGCAAACCAGCTCAAATATACCTATGCCAATAAAACAAATTTCTGGGGAGGAAATGAATATTTAAACTTTGATAGCAAACTCATTAGAAACAAAAGTATTAATATAGTAAAAATAGAAATGCAAGATATTTTTCATCATTACTTATATCCTTTTACGTTTGATGAAAATAGAACTTATCGATACAATCCTGATATTAATGGGCAGTTTGTCATCCGAACTTTAGAAGGTAATGATGCCAATACCGAAGCAGATTATGCCATGATGCATTTTACCTTATATGCAGCTAAACCTTTTGATGAAAAAGAGGTGTATGTGTACGGAGCTTTCAATAATTTTGAAATTGAGGACGATGCCAAAATGGAATATGATTTTGAAGACAATAGCTACAAAGCAAACCTATTATTCAAACAAGGTTTTTACAATTATACTTTTGCCACGGTAGATAAATACAACCAAGTAAATACAAATGAAGTAAATGGTACTTTTTTTGAAACTGAAAATGAATATACCGCTATTATCTACTTTAAACCTTTTGGAGGACTGTATGATAGCGTCATCGGAATTGGAAAGGGCTTTTTTAATCAGGATAGATAAATAAGGTTTAATTTGTATTTTATATTCAAAAAAACTACATTTACCTTAATGGTAGAGCAAATTACAAAAGGAATTAAAATTTCTGTAAAAACAAAATATAACGGTACAAGCTATAGAAATAATAGATTGTATTACGTTTTTGCCTATTTTGTAACCATCGAAAATAAATCTTCACAAACTGTGAAGTTGACCGATCGTTATTGGAAAATTATGGATTCTCTCAATAAAACTGAAACCGTAGCAGGAGAAGGTGTTGTTGGGCAAACACCCGTTTTAAAGCCTAACGACCATTATTCTTACAGTTCAGGCTGTTTTTTAGAATCTAATATTGGTGCTATGAATGGTTTTTATGCCATGGAAAACATAGAAACCCAGGAAACATTTAAAGTACAAATACCTACCTTTCAACTCGTAACTCCTTTATTATCAAACTAAAAAAAACTAAAAATAAAGTCGTTAAAATTAAAGACCCAGCATGTTTAAATTGCGGGTATCCTTTTCAAGGACATGAAAAATTTTGTCCTGATTGCGGACAGAAAAATAAAGGTAACAAAATTACTTTTTGGAGTTTCATTCATGAGGTTTTTAATGGTCTTTTTAATTTCGAAGCCAAATTTTGGAATACAATTATTCCTCTTTTAATAAGTCCTGGTAAAGTTTCTAAAGACTATATTGATGGAAAAAGAGAACGATACTCAAATCCCTTTCGTTTTTATTTAACAGTTTCTATCGTCTTTTTTTTAATTATTGGTCTTACCAAAACAAAAGAAAAATATGAAAATTTAGCGAATGAAAAAAAAGAAGATATCAATGATGTTATTCGCAAAGATTCAATTGCTAACAAAGATAATTCTAAAAAAGACATAGAACTTACACAAGAAAAAATAGATTCTATTGTAAAAAATCTCGATGAAGATTTACAACAATCTTTCCTCCCTGAAGTAGCAAGAAAAAAAATTTTAGAGGAAGTAAAAAAAGAAGCAAAAGATACCGCAAAACTAAAAGGGAATAACAACAATATAAATTTTAATTTTGGCGGAGATACTAGATTAGATGATTTTGCAAATTATGCTAAAAAATATCCAGATTCTAAAATAGATATTGCTTTAGACTCCTTAGGTTATGAAAAAAATTTTACGAATCGTTTTTTATTTACGAAGGCAAAAAGTTTATACTCAATATCAAAAAGTGAGGAGAGCAGAGAGCAATTTTTTAGTCAAGTATTGTCTTATGGCTCCATAGCTTTGTTTATCTTTTTACCTTTTTTTACGTTATTTTTGAGGTTTTTTTACATCCGAAGAAAATACACCTATGTAGATCATTTAATTTTTGTTTTTCATGTGCAAACAGTTTTCTTTATGCTGTTCACGATCTTTTTAATATTGAGATTATGCTCATTAAAACCTGAAATCTGGGTTTTTATCGTCCTATTTTTATTGTATCTAATTATTGCCATGAAAAAGTTTTATCAGCAAGGATACTTTAAAACAATTCTAAAATTTTTGTTACTAAATTTAAGTTACACAATTGTAGCAGGAATAGGCGTTACATTTTTATTCATCATTTCTTTTATACTTTTTTAGATTGGATTTTCTATGCGATACAATAGTATCTCGTTTGCTATTCAGCAAAATTTCAAGTAAATTGCCTTTATATGCAATGTTGATTTTAGCGGGTGCATGAAAAAAAATAATCAAATATGAAATATATTACTATAGTGCTTGTTTTTGCGGGAATGCTGATTTCTTGCAATTCTTCAAAAAAATCAAAAACACCCATTCAAGAATCTTCTGTAAGCAAAAGTTTATCAGAAAGCACATCCAATGAAAGTACCAGCCAATTAAAGCCAATTGATACAGATACTGCTTTAATCGCAACAGCATTAATGGCGGCTCCAGAAGAAAGCAGATCAGGGTGTAAAGTTATTGGTTACAATATGGCGGGTGAATTTGTTACCTTGAAAGAGGGGGATAATGAATTTATTGTTATTGCAGACAACCCAAATCAAGAGGGATTTAATGCCGCATGTTATCACAAAGACTTAGAACCTTTTATGGCAAGAGGAAGAGCCTTAAAAGCAGCAGGTAAAACGAGACAAGAAATTTTTGAAACCCGCGAATTAGAAATGAAATCAGGCAAACTTAAAATAACGCCCGGAGCCACCTTGCACGTATATTATGGAGCAAAAACCTTGTACGACCCTAAAACTTCAAAAGTTAGAGGTGCTCAACTTCGTTATGTTGTCTATATGCCTTGGGCAACAACAGAATCTACGGGTTTGCCAGCGTCTCCATTGGCTTCAAATCACCCTTGGATTATGAATCCTGGAACCCATAAAGCGCACATTATGATTTCACCTTTACCTGAGGACGGAAAATAGTCTACACTAAAAATTTAAAAAAAAGTGTTTTTGCTAATGACCAAGAATATTTTGTTGCAAAAAAAATCTACAGAATACTATAGCGAACTATTTGTATTAATTAGTACCCTAAAAAAAAAGTTTATCAGCAAGGACGCTTTGAAACAATTGTAGATTATTGTGACTTAATTTAAACTGGTTGTATCTAGAATTGGAGTCTCATTTCTATGTATCGTTTCTTCTATACTTTTTTAAATGTAGCTGTAACTTGCAATTTAAAAAACCAAAAGTGCTCGTTATATAAGTTCTATATGATCGAAAAAAATTCTAGAGGTTAAAAGAAATGAAACCTCTACCCTACTTTTTTCTAAAAAAATTATTTCCTATTTCAGAAAACAAAAATTTTAATTTTTTTAAATTGTATTGCAATTTAGTGTCCGTAAACATCTATAAATTTAGCCTCTAAAGTTCCGAAATCGATTGATAAAATTTGTAACTTTGCCTTTCAAAATAAGTAGAATCAAATTTTAAAACACACAAATATGGCAAGAGGATTTTTTAATGTTCCAACAGCAGTAAACGAACCCGTAAAAGGATATGCTCCTGGTTCTCCCGAACGAGAAGAGTTGTTAGCAACCTATAAATCGATGTTTCATAGCAATATTGATGTGCCTATGCATATTAATGGTGTTGAAGTTAGAACAGGAAACACAAAAAATATTACCCCTCCTCATGACCATAAACATATTGTTGGTCAATATCACATTGCTGATAAGACCCATGTTGATGAAGCAATTTCTACAGCTTTGGCTGCTAGAGAAGCTTGGTCTAGCGTTTCTTGGACAGAGAGAGCTACCATTTTCTTAAAGGCAGCTGAATTATTAGCAGGTCCATACAGAGCCAAAATGAATGCGGCTACGATGATTGCGCAGTCTAAAAATGTACATCAAGCAGAAATTGATGCTGCCTGCGAAATGATCGATTTCTTTAAGTTTAATGTACAATACATGACAGATATTTTTAAAGATCAGCCAGCATCTGCTCCAGGAATATGGAACAGAGTTGAGTACAGACCTTTAGAAGGATTTGTATATGCAATTTCTCCTTTTAACTTTACATCTATTGCCGCAAACTTACCTGCCGCAGCAGCTTTAATGGGTAATGTTGTTGTTTGGAAACCTTCTGATCATCAAGCATATTCTGCACAAGTAATTGTAGATTTATTTAAAGAAGCGGGGTTACCAGATGGCGTTATCAATGTAGTTTACGGAGACCCTGTCATGATTTCTGACACTATTTTGGCTTCTCCAGATTTTTCAGGATTGCATTTTACAGGCTCTACACATGTTTTTAAAAATCTTTGGAAACAAATAGGAAACAACATTCATACCTATAAAACCTACCCAAGAATTGTTGGAGAAACAGGTGGAAAAGATTTTATCTGGGTACATAATTCTTCGAATCCTTTGCAAGTTGCAACCGCAATTGTAAGAGGTTCTTTTGAATATCAAGGTCAAAAATGTTCTGCTGCTTCAAGAGCTTATATTCCTGCATCTTTATGGGAAGAGGTAAAAGAGCACGTAATTCAACAAACCAACGAAATTAAAATGGGGTCTCCAGAAGACCCTAATAATTTTGTAAACGCTGTAATTCATGAAGGCTCTTTTGATAAAATTGCTAGCTTTATTGATGCTGCAAAAGTGGATGCAGATGCAGAAATTATAGTTGGTGGAAACCACGATAAATCTGTAGGTTACTTTATTGAACCTACTGTGATTTTAGCAAAATCTCCAACATACGCAACGATGACAACAGAGTTATTTGGCCCTGTAATGACCATTTTTGTATATGAAGATGAAGCTTGGGAAGCTTCCTTAAAGTTAGTTGATGAATCTACGGAATATGCTTTAACGGGAGCCATTTTTTCTAAGGATAGATACATTGTTGAAAAAGCATCGAAAGCATTAGAAAATGCTGCAGGAAACTTTTATATCAATGACAAACCAACAGGGGCCGTTGTTGGACAGCAACCATTTGGAGGAGCAAGAGCTTCTGGCACAAATGACAAAGCAGGTTCTGCTCAAAACTTATTGCGTTGGACGTCTGTTAGATTGATTAAAGAAACGTTTGTAACACCAACCGATTACAAATATCCTTTTTTAGGATAAGAAAATAAACATCAAAAAAAAGCCTCATCTAAATCTGAGTTCATATCAGTATTAAATGAGGCTTTTTAAGTTCTATAAACTTTTATTTTATCATCAGTTTTCTTGTTGTTTGTTTCGTTCCATTCGTAACTTTTAACAAATACAATCCTTTAGAGGCTTTCTCAAAAAAGATATTTTCAGAGAAATTTACAAAAGTATTATAATATTTTTTTTCGTCAATTAAACGCCCTCTAACATCATATAATTGTACTGAAACTTTATCCGTATCCACTACTTGCAAGGTTAAGGTAAAATCTCCTTTCGTCGGATTGGGAAATACATTAAACCCATCAAAAGCAACATCATCAATAGAGGCTGTTGCATCTTCTACAATGATAGTATACTCTTCTACTTCTCCATCAAAATCCTGCTCACAGGAAGTTGGATAGGTAATAAAATAATCTCCCGTATATCGACTAGAAACCCTCATAATCGTATTACCCAAAATAGCCCCTGCTGGAACAGTAATAACCAGACCACTTAAATCAGTCGCACCATTTTCAGTATTTTGTGCAAATCCGAGATCATACTCTTCACCAGCATCATCAAAACTACAGTTCTGATTCCAGTCTATCCAAACTTTCACTTGCACTCTCCAATCCCCATCTGTATTTAAGTTGACGGTTAAAGCATGGCTTTCGTTTAATTTTACAGTGGTATTTATGGCTGTATAATCGCTATATCCACTTCGTTCGCCGAATTCGTCTGGTTTAGCTGAAATATTATTGATGGTGTTAAATTGCACTAAAGTAGTACTTGTTTCGAAATCAGTGTTTCCAAACGACACACAAGCAGTACAAGATTCTGTAGTAAAACTGAAGATGTCCGAATAAGCGCCCTCTCCACAATCATTTATAGGTTTCACCCTCCAAAAATATTGGGTGTCTGGAACTAAATTTGTCAAACTATAAGAGTTCCTTTCCACATTTCCACTAGAAAAAATGGTGTTAAAACTAGTATCAGATGCTATTTCTACCTCATATGATGATGGGTTTTCATCCTCATCCCATCTTAAAATTTCATCCAAAGAAACATTTGTTGCTCCATTTGCTGGGAATAATAAATTTACGGGGTTAAACGTGGCACTTTTTAAATTTAAAGTTACATCCACATTTTGAGTAACAGTTGCTGCAGTGCCAATAATATTAATATCGTAGTTTTTGGCTTCTTTGCCATCTAAATTAGAAACTGTTACGATTACATCGCCATTTGCCGAAATTGTTGCAGGATTAAATGTTACAGTCGAACCTTCTGGATTTGCTGTGGCACTTAAAGTGACCACTTCTTCAAAACCATTTATAAAATCGAAATTTATGGTGTAACTACTACTTTGACTTTCGTCATTACAAACCGCTTGTTCACCCGTTTTATCTACCATTAAAAAAGTTGGTGTCGATGAAACAATACTAAACTTCGAAGTATTCACATTATAAAAAATATTATCTGCAGCTTCAACCATAATTCTTGCATCTGCTGTGGCATTATTAGGTATTAACACCTCTTCTGATTCATCATTAGGTGTGTTCGCTTTTAAAAATATTGGAAACGTAAGTCCGCCATCAACAGATAATTTTATATGAACATTTTTACAATCTATTGGCGCAATATCTGTAATTCCTTTGCTCCAAGTAACAGAAATTGTTTGCCCAGCATTAAAAGTTTCTTCTGTGTTTTGTGAGGTTACTATAAAAGGTGGTGCATCTACAACTTCCACTTTCATATCATCTCTTGACGTACCTCCCCCTCTTGAATGATTATCTCTAACCAAAAAAGAAAAATTAAGTTCTCTTGCTTCTGAAGGTAAAACTTCCCAAGTTGAAGCGGTACTATTCTCTAAAACCGTACTTAAATTTGGCATATATCTATAAGGAACATTTTGAGAAGGCACAGACCTAAACATAGGACCTTCGCCACTCCCCGACTCTGGAGGCATTGTTCCGCTTTCACTATCTATTTGCTCCCAATTATAGGTTAAGCTTTCAACTCCTTCTGCATCGATAGCAGTTCCTTTTAAAACAAAAGGTGTAGATTTAGGAATACTAAAATCCAATCCTGCATTGGCTATTGGAGCAGTATTATTCGTATCGCTTAAAACGGCACAATCCCCAGAAGATTCAATAATATGAAGCATTTCTGTGATACTTACCGAATGAAAATAGTCGTCACCACTGCTCTGAACATTAGGCGGACAAATTCCTGCATACGCCATTATAGTGGACCCACTTCCTGGTTCGATTGCTGTGGAACTATTTCTATTGTTACTACAAGAATTATTAAATGTATGATTTGCACCAAATTGATGCCCTATTTCATGCGATACATAATCTACATCATAAGGGTCGCCTACAGGGGATCCAATACCTGTAACTCCTCTTCCTTTTTGGTTTGCTAAACAAACCACCCCTAAACCCGCTAATCCTCCGGCACCAGTACTAAAAGTATGCCCAATATCATAGTTTAAAGTGCCAATGATGTCATCACAAATTGATTGAGTTTCATTAATTAAAGCATCTGTATTATTATTTGATAAGTTATCTGTATCAGGATCTAAAAAAATAAGTTGGTCATTATTACCAACAATTATAAATCTTACTGCAACATCTCTTTCAAAAATACCATTAACTCTTGTCATTGAAGTGTTCATGGCAGATAAAACTGCCGCCTTTTTAACAGCATCTGTTTCAAGATCCGATACATTTTGTCTTGATAAATGAAATTGCGAATATTCGCCAGTACCCGCCAGTGCCAGTCTATAGGTTCTTAAATTTGCATCATTCGTATTTTTATTAAAATCTGAAACAGTAAAATCTTTTTTAGCAGATGCTTCTACTAGGCACTTAAAATCTTCATTACCCTTAGATAAACTAGCTCTTTTGTAAACAATAAAATCTTTATGATCTTTAGAATATGGATCTATAAAAACGGTTTCTTTGACACCAGAAAAAATAACAGCATGAAAACCATCTGTACCCATACTAATTTTTGCAACTGCCGTTGGATCGTCTATTCCTTGTGCCGAATAGGAGGTAATATTTGGAAATTTAGCTTGCAAAGTAGCTTCAAAATTAGAGGTTTCTTTGATAGAGAATTTAGATAAACTTCCGTCTGAATTTGGGAGCTCGATAATTTCTTTTTGCTCAGCAGACTTACGTTTCAAATTCTTAGAAAAAGCATCTATATCCATTGATAAAATTTCAAATGCTGCAGGAAAGTTTTTCTTTTGATAAATTTCTTTTTGATGTTTGTAATTTTGTTTATCTATTTTTTTCCAGAAATCTTGTGCTTTCAATGTATTTGAAATAGAAAGAAAAATAATAAGAGTGATTAATAAGGAACTTTTAAATTTCATAGTGAACCAGGTTTTATGAAAACAAAATAATTTTTAAATTTGATGTAAGATAGTGAAATAATGAATCTTCAATTATAAAGTTGGATAAAAAAATTTCATTCACCTAAATCTTAACATCATAAAAAAAACATAATCAAGTATTTATATTTTATAAAAATTTAAACCCTATTAAGAGTTTTTCAAAAAAGTAATTTATTTTCCCAGTACCACATAGTAACTACTAAAGCTTCTATTCTTTCATAGAATTTCATCATAAGAAGTTGTTATTTTTTCTTTTGATAGCTATTTTTCTTGTAAACGATATGCCCGTCTTTTTTACTTTAACTATAATTGTTGTGCACCTTTCTCCTCTATATTTAAAACGAGTATGAACAAAAAAAGTATCTTTTGGATATAATTTAACGACTCAAATACAATGAAATATCTACCTTTGTAAAAGAGCTTATGAACAAAAATATACTATTAAAAGATCTTGGAATACAAGATTATAAAGAAACCTGGGATTATCAATCTGAATTGCTTCAGGAAATTGTGGATGTCAAAATTTCTAATCGACGAAATGATGAACAAATAGCAACCAAAAACTACTTTTTATTTGTAGAACATCCGCATGTATATACCTTAGGTAAAAGTGGTGATGTAAATAACTTGTTACTAAACGAAAAGCAATTGGCTGAAAAAGAGGCTACTTTTTACAAAATAAACCGAGGTGGCGATATTACCTATCATGGCCCTGGACAAATTGTTGGGTACCCAATTTTAGATTTAGAAAATTTTTTTACCGATATTCATAAATACCTCCGTTTGTTAGAGGAATCCATCATTTTAACGATGGCAGAATATGGTTTAAAAGGCGATAGAAGTAAAGGTGAAACAGGAGTTTGGTTGGATGTTGGAACTCCTTTTGCTCGTAAAATTTGTGCTCTAGGAATTCGCTCTTCACGTTGGGTAACTATGCATGGTTTTGCCTTAAATGTAAATACCAATTTAGGCTATTTTGACAACATCATACCCTGCGGAATTAAAGGAAAAGCGGTCGCATCCATGGAATCTGAGTTAGGTAAAAAAATAGATACGGAAGAAGTAAAACAAAAAATACTAAAGCACTTTAAAACACTGTTTAAAGTCGATCTGTTTATTAACTCCTAAAAAGTTATTGCGCTTTTATAAAGCAATCTGTCCACCAATAACAGATTGCTTCATTCCTCTTAATGACGTTTGAATTTACTTTTCTTCGTTAAAATACACTTTATAAAATTTCATTTTTTTCTCTTCATCATATCCTCTTTCTAAATATTCTGAAGCGGCTTCTGGGGCATCTACATCTAATTTTATACTAATGTTGGTATCTAATTTAATTTCCGTTTTTAGTTTACTTTTTTCTTTCTTTAAAACAACTCCAGAAACATCAAAATTATTCCTAATTAAAACATCATTTAAAGTTTCGAAGTGTTTCTTATATTCATCAAACTTTTCTTTGTGCTCATCTTCCTGAAAAACTTCATCTTTAAAAGTAGCATAATCTACCGATTCATTTTCCTTAAAATAATCTACTGTATTAGCTAAAAAATTCCCTTGTTCGTGCATGCCTAATTCTGGTTTAATCACCTCCTCTGAAAATTCCTTACACAATTCTAAATAGTTTTGTGTGTGCGAATTATAATCATCCGCTAGTTTTACACTCAAGAAATTTTTAATCCAATATTGTGCATCATAATTGTTATTATCCACAGAAAGCACCACCGTTCCTTCTGTATCCGAAGTGTTTAAAATTAAACAACCTTTATCTATTTTTTTGGTTGATATTCCTTTTTGAACTACGACATCAAAACTCTCATTATCATCTAAATAAGTCTGAAAAAAATCAACTTTATTTTCAATTTTAAAAATGCCAATAGCTTCTGTTAACACATCTTTATACTCTATCCCTTCAATAAGAACAACGATGACATCGCCTGTTTTTATTTGTGCGGAATTAGATTGTTCATACAAATGATTCACCATATTTTTAGAGTATTCTACAAACGAACTTTCTTCTTTAAATACTTCTGAAGCGTAATTATTTAATTCATTTAAACGCACATCTGCATGATGAGAAAAACGGTAACTCTGCGTTAAACTCCCAAAAGGTTTTAGTAAAAAATTCTTCATCAAGTCGTAACTTTCTTGATCAAAACGAATTAAATCTTCCGAGAACACATTGCGTCCGCTATTAAATTTATTGGCTACTTTATGAAGGATACATTTCGTAATTTCTACACGCGTTTTTTTTATCATCATATGAAATTTTGGATGGTAAAAATAGTTGAAGTTATTTTATAATTGAAGAATTATTTAGATAATTCTCTTAAGAAAAAGTCACAATTTGTCCCTCTGAATTTCTGTAAAAAAACTATCACCCTGAGAGTCATGAAGTTTGCACAAACTAAAGAAAAAAATGATTAAATTTTCAATTTTAATTGTTCTGGCAGCAATCTAAATGTTTTTCGATGATGTAGATTTGGCCCAAACTCACGAATGGCATTTCTGTGCTCTTTGGTTGGGTAACCTTTGTTTTTTTTCCAATTATACATTGGGTATTCTTGATGAATCTTTGCCATATAATCATCTCTGTAGGTTTTTGCCAACACGGAGGCCGCAGCAATACTCAAGTATTTTGCATCTCCTTTTACAATCGTTTCATGCGGAATTTCTTTAAAATTCTTAAATTTATTTCCATCAACAATGATAAATTCTGGCGTAATTTTTAGCTGTTCAACGGCTCTATGCATGCCAGTTATAGAAGCTTGCAACACATTTATTTCATCCACTTCTTGTTGCCAAACAAAAGAAACTGCAAAAGCTAGCGCATTTTCTTCAATAATAGGCCTTAAGGATTCTCTCTTTTTTTCTGATAATTGTTTAGAATCATTTAAAAAAACATGCGAAAAATCTTTTGGTAAAATTACTGCTGCAGCAACCACCGGCCCTGACAAACAACCTCTTCCGGCTTCGTCTGTGCCTGCTTCTAAAGAAAAGCCACTAAAATTTGATTTTAACATCTTACAAAGAAAAGAAAACTTTTTCTATTAGATTCCTATTCACCAATCTAGTTGGACTTCAATTTCAAAAGAAGATCACTACTTCCATCGCTTTAAAAAAGTTTAAAACTCATTTTTAAATTAACCGATTTCATTATAAGTATTAACAATTCATTTCGTTTTATTATTTTACATTTGCTTTTGTTTAAATTTAGAATGAAAAAAAGAATTGTTTTATCCTTTTGTTGTTTTATCCTTGCGCTGAGCACTCTATATGGTCAGAGAAAATTAAGTGGAAACGAAAAAAGAGAAAATACATTTATCAACGAAAATGGTGAAATAGACACCATAAGAACTACGGGGGCTAAAAAGGTTATTTTATCAGGAAAAACAAAATATACCGATTATAAAATATTCTCTCATAACAGAGATACAACGTATATCGATACCACTTTAACCTTACAAAAGGAGTACAAATTCAATTATTTAAGAACGGATAATTTTGAACTTTTAGGTTTTCATAATCAAGGGCAAACTTTCACGAACTTAGGGTACAGTTTTAACAATCTAAAAAAATTACCAGACATTGGTTTTACTGCAAAACAAGTGAGTTATTTTGATATAGAAGACATTAAATATTACGAAGTTCCTACAACAACCACAGAAATTTTATACAGAACAGGTTTGCAGCAAGGGCAAGTATTAGATGCACTTTTTACTCTAAATTTTTCCGAAAGATTGAATGTTTCTTTTTCCTATAAAGGGTTACGCTCTTTAGGTGCGTATAGAAGAGCTTTGGTAAGCAATGGTAATTTTAGAGGTACTTTTCACTACAGAACGAAAGAAAATCGATATGAAATTAGAGGTCATTTAACTTCACAAGATTTCTTTCATCAAGAAAATGGAGGATTAACAACAGAGGCTCTACAAAACTTTATTGATGAAGATCCAAATTTTGACCAACGTTCTAGGTTAGATGTAAATTTAAATGATGCGGAAAGTCAATTTGATAGTAATCGATCTTATATAGAGCATAGCTATAAATTGCTAGCCAGCAAAGATACCATCAATGATAAAGATTTTAGCAACTTAAAAATTGGACATGTATTTACCAATGAAACTAAAAATTATCGATTTGATCAGGCTACTGTTAGAACTGACATTTTTGGAGCTGCAAATGCATCGGGTACCGAAGACAATATAGCAGAAAGTATCATCATGAATAATGAAGTTAATTTAGAATTCAACTCTAAATATGTTTTAGGTAAGTTTAGAGCAAAAGCTAATTTTACCAATTATTCGTACGGTTATGATACTATTTTGAATAGTAATAGTGCGATTACTAAATTAAAATTAGCAGGAAATGCGATTTCTTTTGGAGCCGATTGGAATGCCAAAATTAAAAACTTTCAATTAAATGCAGATGCCTCTGTAACTCCTGGCGCGGGTAGACTGGCAGGCAACTTTTTAAAAGGAGAGGCCGTTTACGAAAAAGAAAGTGTTTTTACTTTAAAAGGTAATTTATTAATCAGCTCAAAATCTCCAAATTTTAATACTTTATTACATCAAAGTAGTTATGATGCTTACAATTGGCAAAATGATTTTAGCAATGTCAATACAAGAGATTTAGGATTTTCTTTTACTTCTAAATGGATCAATGCAGGTCTAAATTTTACCAATATTGATAATTACACGTATTTTGATGAAAATAATACTCCGCAGCAATCTGCCGATCAAATAATATACCTTAAAGTAAAGGCAAATAGAGAATTTAAACTTTGGAAATTTGCCTTGGATAATACAGTAATGTATCAAAATGTTAGTAGTGGAAGTGCTGTTTTTAGAGTGCCAGAATTTGTGACTAGAAATACTTTCTATTATACTGACAATTGGTTTAAGGGAAAACCAATGTTGGTGAATATCGGGGTTACTTTTAAGTATTTTACAAAATACAATGTCAATGCTTACAATCCATTATTAGCAGAATTTACTTTACAAAATGAGGAAGAAATTGGCTTCCCTACTTTTGATGTTTTCTTTAATGCTAGAGTAAGAAGAACACGTTTGTTCATTAAGGTTGATAATGTTACTTCTGGTTTTACTGAAAAGAACTACTTTTCTGCACCCAATTATCCTTTTCGAGATTTTACCATTCGTTTTGGTTTGGTATGGAATTGGTTTATTTAAATCCCATCCTAAATCCTTCCCAAAGGGTAGGACTTTTAGCAAGTTTGTGAAAATATGGAAATAGCCTTGTTTTTTGTCTTTATATGTATTTTATGGACGTATAGTGTTTACTTGTTATCCTGTTGGAAATATCGGTATTTGTATGCTTTTTTTAATATTATACTTATTACCATATTTTTCCGTAAATATTTTAGGAAAAGATTATTTTTGGGGTCATGATGAATATGATTTAGGAGTATTTTTTAGGCTGATAATCTGTGTTGTTTTTCATACGATACTTGGCCTTATCTTTTCAATCTACAAAAGCTATACACTTAGAAAAAATGATAAATCAACTTAAAAATAACTGGAAACTTTTCTTAATCGCAAGTTTAACATTAGGGCTAGCACCTTTTAATCCACCTCATATTTGGGGTAAAATTCAATGGATTTTAGGAGGAAATGCCTTTTCTGCTGAAAACGGTATGAAACCACAAGATTGGTTTGATGTCTTTTTGCATGGAACTCCCTGGGTGTTGTTATTGATTTCTATTTTCTTAAATGTTTTTGGATTGTTGACAAAAAAAGATTCCCAATAAGTATTTGTAAATAAACTGGTAACTTTAAATTATACCAATTTAGTTATTAAATGCCGTGTAAATAAATTGAATTATTTTTTGGTTCAGTGAAATTAAAAAACAATTAGCGTAGCCTTCGTTACGGTCATTTTTTTTAATAAAAAGTAAGCGAAAAAGAAACGATTTATTACGGCATTAGATGTCTAAAATGGTATTATAATCATTATTGTCCGATAAAAGATAAAAAGACCGCTTTCGCTGTTAGAATCAAGAACAAAGACTTGAATGTAACTAACTGAAAAACAATATTATTACGATTTTAAATTTTTCGATACATCATAAATTCTAAAGTCGTTTTAATAGCAAGGTGTACTACTTTAAAAACTATTTAAAATCAAGACTATCAATACTTTAAAATACTTTAGCTAATTTTAATCGGACAACACTAAATTATAATAGTGATTTAATCAAAAAAAGATTTTATTTAGCAACTATAAATTTTGATTCAATCCTGTCCTAAATAAATTTAGACACAGAAAATTTATTTAGGACAGGATTGTCTTATTTAGTTAAAAATTTTAGAATGATGTGTTATAAGTATCTATTTAATTAAAAATACAACAAATTACAAAAGCGAATATGCTTAAATTTGTATAACACAAATACAACCAGTCAACTTTTATAAATTCTTCAAAACGGGCTGTTCATGAGTACAAATAAAATTAAAAATGAGTGTATCTAATAAAATTCCAGAAGTTTCTTTTTTTAAGTTTCTAAAGCATGCCAATGCTATTTTACAAAATCCTTTGCCTTTTCACGCAAAAAACTTTGATACTTTAGGAGATATTTTTCGTTTAAAAATTGGTTTTGGAAAATCTGTTTTGTTTTGCAGAGATGCAGGACTCTTACAACATGCGCTTCAAAAGAATCAAAAAAATTATACCAAATCTTATATTCAAACCAAAGATTTAGCCAAATATGTTGGAAAAGGATTGTTAACTGCTGAGGGAGAACATTGGCAAAAACAACGAAAATTAATTCAGCCAGCTTTTCATAAAAGCCAACTTAAGCTGTTGGTTGATACCATTCAAAAAACCATTTTAGAAGAATTAAAAAATATTAAAACTGGAAAAGCAATGGATGTTTTTCCTGTTTTTAACGATTTGGCTTTTCAAACTGTTATCAAATCAATTTTCAATATAAACATTTCTGATGCGGATATTGATTCATTGCAACATACCACAGAAGCCACTCAAAAAATGTTGGTTCAAGAACTAAGACAACCTTTTTTTGTTTGGTGGTTTAACCTTTCAGGAAAAACGAAAAAGCATTTAGACTTGACTCAAAATTCGAGAACAATTTTAAAAAGATTGGTGGAAGAAAGAAAGCAAAGCAACGGAGATCATCATGATTTATTGGACATGCTTTTAAGTGCAAAATATGAGGATGGCTCTAAGATGGATGAAAATCAATTGGTAGATGAAATATTAATTTTGTTTGCAGCGGGTCATGAAACAACTTCAAATGCACTTACTTTTACCTGCGAATTGTTGGCTCGAAATCCTGCAGCACAATCAAAAATAGCATCTGAAATCAAAAAAATAAAAAGTGAATCTACGGATTGTATGCATTGGATAAAAAATGCGAGCTATACAAAATTAGTTATTGAAGAATCTATGCGTTTGTTCCCTCCAGCTTATTTTATGGACCGCGTAAATATTGAGGAAGATATCTACAACGGAATTGTTTTACCCAAAGGCTCGAACTTATTGTTTTCAATTTATGAAATTCATCGTCATTCAGATTTTTGGAAACAGCCAAATGAATTTATTCCTGAGCGTTTTTTAGATGAAAATATTAAGTTTTCAAAAAATTATTTTCCTTTTGGTGCGGGACCTAGAATGTGTATTGGCAATAATTTTGCCATGTATGAAATGATTTTAGCAATTATTGCCTTGGTAGAACAATTCGAAATTATTGAAAAGAAATCCCCTATTCAAATAAAACCTTTGATTACGCTGAAACCTCACAATGCTATTTTGGAATTTAAAAATAGGATTTGATTGAAAGATTAATTTTTTAATTGCAATTCTACAAAGGAAACTAAATTGTTAGTAAAAAAAGTTGGTGCAAACTTGTTTAATTATGAGTTTTTTACAAAGCTACATGACAATAATTTTAAAACTAGATTATTCATTTAGAAATGAAGTATAACTTTTTAAGTTAGCTATCCAAATCTTTTTGCATCAAAGGCAAAAACCGATTAAAAACAGCACTTTGTATTTTGTCAATAATACTAAATCCTTTTGATTCATAAAATGATGCTGCATTTGGGTCTGCCAATAATTGCATCGTTTTGGCTTTAAGGATTTTGGCTTTTTCAAAAGAATGTTGCAATAATTGATTTCCAATTCCTTGTCCAATATACTCGGGCAACACAAATAGAAACTCAAGTTCAATAGTTTCTTTTTTAGGTTGATTTAAAATATAAAAGCCCATAATTTTATCATCTTTTAAAAATTTATAAACAAACATCTCAGACATCATTTGTTCAGTAACGGTTAACTCGTCTGTCCAAGATTGAATTAAATCATCAGAATATCCCCAAAACGCTTTAGACTGTAGTGCAATTGCTGTGAGTTGTTTTGTATCTGAAATTGTTGCTTTAATTATCATAATTCATAGTATTAAAACGAGAACAATAATGATACACATATTTACGCAGAAAACATATCGTCTATTTTGGAATATTTTATTATACAAGCCTATGCGCAATAATCAGTGCAATCTGTAAAATTGGTCTCTTTTTTTTGGGAAACCTACTTCTTTACTAATTGTCTAATTTTAATATTCAAAGCAGCAAATAATAAAGTTGTAAACGGACTTAAATAATTAAAGATTGCATACACAAAATAGTCTGCAACAGAAACACCTAAAACACCAGATTGATAAGCTCCACAGGTATTCCAAGGAATTAACACGGAAGTTACAGTTCCTGAATCTTCTAAAGTTCTACTTAAATTTTCTGGTGCTAAACCTTTGTCTTCATAAGCTTTTTTAAACATTTTACCAGGAATTACCAAAGCTAAATATTGGTCTGAAGCCACAATATTTAATCCTAAACAGCTTACTACTGTACTTGCAAACAAACCAAAAATAGAACTAGCAACTGCTAATAAACTTTTGGTAATTTTAGCTAACGCACCAATAGCATCCATAATACCGCCAAAAACCATTGCACAAACAATTAAAAAGATGGTCCATAACATACCATTCATTCCTCCTGAAGCAAATAATTCGGTTAGTTTTTCATTATCGGTTTGTATTTGCGTATCTGTTAAAATTGAGTTGATAATTGTACCTATTTTAGAGTCAGACAAACTAGCTAACACATCAGCTTGAAAAATCATAGCAAAAATTGCAGCCAAAAGAACTCCAACGCCTAAGGCAATTAAAGGTTTTGTTTTCATTAAAATCATTGCAATTACAACCCCTGGAACAATAAATAATAAAGGGGTAATATTAAATGTATTATCAATAGAGACTAATAAATTACTAACATCGGCATCTCCAGTAGTATCTACTTTAGCGCTTAAAATGGCAAAAACAATTAACGTAACTATAATAGTTGGCACTGTTGTGTATGCCATATATTTAATATGCGTAAATAAGTCGGTACCTGCCATGGCCGGGGCCAAATTTGTGGTGTCAGAAAGTGGCGACATTTTATCGCCAAAATATGCACCAGAAATTACAGCTCCAGCAATCATTCCTGTTGGTATTCCTAAGGCACTTCCAATACCAATTAATGCAATACCAACGGTTGCTGAGGTTGTCCAAGAACTACCAGTTGCTATCGAAATAATTGCCGCTATAATTACAGATGCAGGCAAAAATATTTCTGGACTTAATACTTGTAATCCGTAATACACCATTGCTGGTATTATACCACTTACTAACCAAGTACCTGCTAAAGCACCTACTAAAAATAAAATCATAATAGGTACAAAAACACTTTTCCAATTTTCCCAAACTTCGGTAATCATTGTTTTAAAAGCAACTTTATTAAAAACACCAACTATTGCTGCAACAGCACCACCCATTAATAAAATATATTGATTGGTATAAGCACCCAACCATTCTTGACTTTCAACTAAAAAGATGTTATAAGCCAATAAACACATTAAAATAACAACCGGAATTAAAGACTCTAAAAGATTTAACTCTTTATTATCAATAATTTTCTGATTTTCATTTTCTATTTCTGATAGGTTTTTATTGTCTTGCATTCTATATTTTTCCGTAATGTTACGATTTTACAAAACATTATGCAAATCAAATTGGGTCAGTTATTGAAGCAAACTTGAATTCTAAGGCCTAAATTATTTTTAGAACTGCTGTTGGATAAATTTTGCTTTTTTACAAACGATTTCTAAAACCTCTTAATTTGAAAACTTCTCAATTCTCATTAGAATTTTAATCCTGCTTAAAAAACACTCGAACTAATCGATTTATCTTACTCCTAAATTATCACCTGAAATAAAGAATTTCTTGAAACGAACTATCCTCTAGGCAGCCCCATAGAGGTGTTTCGCTCGTTTCATTTTGACCTAAAAAGGTCAAAAACCAAAATTCTATTATTTAGATTCCCGTTTTCACGGGAATGACAATTTCAACGGAAACCCCGACGCACAGCATCGAGGAATTCTTTTCGATTAAAGAATAGACTACTGCAGTTATTCTTACGGAATCAATTTCACGATAAACTTTTGCAATGATGTAGATTTACAAAACACCAACTTCTTGCATACAAGCATGCATCATTTTATACGTTCTTTCAATCGTATTATCTAACCCAATAGAAAAACGAATTAATCCATTTGAAAGTCCCATTGCTAATTGCTCATCCGCAGGTATTTCTGATGACGTAGAGCTTCCTGGCGCAGAAAATAAGGTTTTATAAAAGCCCAAACTCACTGCTAAATTCCCTATATTTTTACGCTGCATGAGTTCCATTAACTCATTGGCTTTTTCTAAAGAACCCACATCAATCGTTAACATTCCGCCAAAACCGTATTCTGCATTCATCATACTTTTAAAAAGTTGATGAGAAGGATGAGAAGCTAAACCAGGATACACTGTTTTTAATCCGTCTGCTTCAAATTTATCTGCTAAAAAAGCAGCGTTTTTACTATGCTGTTTCATTCTAAGATGCAAGGTTCTCATATTTTTTAAAATAGAGGAGGCTCTTAAACTATCCATCGTAGCACCCAACAACATCGATGCGCCATCGTTTACGCTTCTTAAATCGTTTATAAATTCTTGGGAGCCACAAACAACGCCACCAACAGTATCTGAAGAGCCGTTAATGAATTTTGTTAAACTATGACAAACAATATCTGCTCCTAATTTTGCAGGAGAAATCGATAACGGAGAAAAGGTATTATCGACCACTAATTTTAAATGATATTTTTTTGCTAACGCGGATAAACCTTTAATATCTGCAACTTCTAACAACGGGTTACTTACTGATTCACAATATAAAATCTTTGTGTTTTTAGTGATCAAAGCTTCCACGATATCTAATTTTGTGATGTCTACAAAACTCGTTTCGATGCCTAATTTTGGCATAAAATTCTTTAAAAATGCATAGGTTCCTCCATAAATTGTTCGGCTAGATACGATATGGTCACCAGCATTGCACAATTGAAGTAAAACTGGTGTTATTGCTCCCATTCCGGAAGCAGCAACATTAGCGGTTTCTGTGCCCTCCATGGCCGCCAAAGCTTCTCCTAAATGCATATTACTTGGAGTTGAATGACGTGAATATAAATAACAGCCATCTGCATTTCCTTCAAAAGTATCAAACATTGTTTTTGCTGATAAAAAGGTATAGGTTGATGAATCTGATATCGATGGGTTTACGCCGCCAAACTCCCCAAAGTATTGTAAATCTTGAATGTTATCTGCTGGATTGAAACTCATAATATATTGCGTTTTAGTTTCACAAATTGACAACTATTTTGAATATTAATCAATCAAAATCATTTTATATAGATTTATTTTCTATATTTAATAAAAAATATAGTTTTAAAAACTAATAATTCGTTTTTGAAAGCAACTTTTCAGATAATTTTCGCGTATGATATTAGATAAAATTGATAAAAAACTCATTAATCTCTTACAGAACAATAGCAAGCAGACTACCAAGCAACTATCTTTACAGCTAAATTTATCTGTAACTGCCATTTATGAGCGCATAAAAAAGTTAGAAAACAATAAGATTATTGAAAAATACGTAGTGATTGCTAACAAAAAGAAAATTGAAAAATCTTTTTTAGTTTTTTGCCATGTAAAATTGGTACAACATTCTAAAGAATATGTAACGGTTTTTGAGCGTGAAATTTTAAAATTAGAAGAAGTTTCTGAATGTTTTCATGTGAGTGGAGATTACGATTATATATTAAAAATATATGTAAAAAACATGGAAGAATACAGACAATTTATGGTTACAAAGCTAACGGCTATAAAATATATTGGCAGTACCCAAAGCACTTTTGCCATTGAAGAGGTAAAAAATACGACTGTTATAAATTTATAAAAACCTCAAATTTTTAATTTGAGGTTTTTTTATAATTAGCTTTTTATTAAAACTATTTTCTCACTTTCTTTATCAACTATTTTACCGTAAAAATCTTTTAGAAAAGAATAATATTGAGGTGGAATTATAGATGCATTAAACTCTAAACTAGATATTGTTTTTATTTTATTTCCACTTTGCATCACTTGATATTTAAAAACACCCAAATTATCTGGCAACGCAATTGCTAAAGATTCTGGAAGACTTTCTACTGCATACCCTTTTGGGATTTGAATTGTTATTTTGTTTTCATTTTTCCAAGCTGTTACAAAATCTACAGGGAATTTTCGTTCATCTAATTTGAAAGGATTTATTCTCTTGGTTAAAAAAAGAGAAGGTTCTATATAAATTTTATTTCCAATTCTTTCTAATAAATCCTCACTTACAAATTTTACATTTCGAATAACTGCTTTGTTTAAATCTTCTTGATTAACAATTTTAAAATCTTCTACTTCTAAATTATTGTTTTCTTCATATTTTTCTTTTAATTCTTCATCTTTAATATGATTTTTATTTTTCCTAAAGTTTAATGCACTTGAATTCTCATACTTTGATCTAATAACACCATTGACCATCAAATCATCAGAAATTTTAACCAATGCCATATTTTCTGTTGATGCATATTTAGATGGTGACAACTTTACCCAAGCAGATTCACCTGTTTTTGTAACAATTCTTCCATTCCAATTTATGGCTCTTTCAGGTAAAATATTAGGCATGCTGTATGGCTCTGTAGCATCTAATAAAACATACGAATTATCTGGAAATTGCACTATAGAAATAACATAATCAAACCCTTTTATTGTTGGAAACATTGGAATTCCATTTCCTTTAGAGCTTACTAAAACAGGATTGGAATTTAAGCCGGCTTCACGTAACATAGAGGTTAATATTAAATTAATTTCAGCGGCATTCCCTGTTTTATCTTTATACGCTTTTCTTACACCTTCATCTGTATATTTGCTGTAGTAACCATTCCATTTTACATTTGCTTTTACAAACTGGAAAATATTAGCTAATTTTTCTGCATCTGATTTTGCATTAGCTAAGAGCGGTTTTATATCTTCTTTAAAATAGTTTGATTTTTCTAACTCTTCACCAAAACTGCTAGATTTATAAATTTGCTTGCTAACATCATCCCAAGATTTGGAAAAATTTTTAGGTAGTGAATTTGGAAATCTTGTGCCAACTAATTCATATGTAACAGCTCCTCTATAATTATTTGCGTTACTAACAAAAGGTTCGTTATTTTTTAAAGGTGGTATATTTTCTCCTTCAAATTTAGAGATATTATAAGCAAGGTCTTGGTTTGTATTTTCATAAGAGGTGCTCATTGTTGTCCCTCCACGTCCACTTCCAACCTGTCTAGTTGTTGTTCTTACTTTATTTCTAAAAGTTATGCTTCCATTTCTGGAAGATTCTTGTGGTGTGATTAAATAATACCCTTTATTCTTTTTAGCAAAAACCAACCACTCAGGAGTTTCTATAGTAACTAATAATTTTTTAACAGGAATGCCATATTGAAACTGTAAATCGTCTACATAATCTGTATATGGAGAAGTCATTGTATATTCTAACTCAATAACAGAGCCTTCTTTTAAGTTAGGCATTGTAATTGTTTTTACGTGCCTAAACTTGTTTACTTTTTCATCAAAAATATCTTTATTAGAAAGTTTATCATCATCTACCTTTCCTTTTTCGTTGAGGTTATACGTATAAGCTTTTATCGAACTAATATTTTCAGATTCTCCATCTTCTGGATTTACATAAGGCAGTTTAAATGTTGCATAATTAAAACCTTCTGTAGTGTATAATTTTATTCTTATATGAACTTCTGTAACAATTTCGAAACCAGAATTATTATTATAGTTATAATACGTTCTTCTCTGTTTGTATAAATATGCTGCATCTGCAGTAGAATCTAAAGGGTAAAATTTCTCCTCTACTTCTTCTTTAGAAACTTTACCAAACTTATAGTTTTGTGCAACTATTGATATTTGACAAAATAGTGCAATAAATAGAACAATATTTTTCATTTTTTATAAATTATTTTTTTGTGAGTGCTACTCTTAAATTTTCTGCTTTTGCGATACTTCTTCTAAAACTTCTATACTTTGTATAATCTTCTTTTGGATACACCCCTTCTTTAATTACAATCTCTTTTTTGTATGAAAGTGTGCGTTCATCTTTAATTTTAAAGCTGATTTTATACGTTCCGAATTTGGTAGCTAATTCTTTATTTTCTGGAGTATAATTTAATGTATAATTTTCAGGAAATTTAATAATATATTCATCTACATCTTTATAGCCACTGCTAATTTTTAAGGGTAAATTTCTATCTCTATATCTTTTTGGCACCTCATTTTCTGCATTAAAAATATTTACTCTAAATAAATATTCAGTATCATTTACAGCGGCATAATTTGCAATGGAAACTTCTAAATTTTCTGTGAAAACAATATTTTCTTTATCATTTGTTAAATGATGAGAGTTTATTTCTAAATTATTATTATAACTCCAAGTTCTAGATTTATAATTTTTTATCAACTCCTCTTCTGTAAAAGTATCCAGGTATGATTTATCATCATATTGCAAACCTTTAGAAACCCTATTTAGAGAAGCAATCACATTACCTTTTGGAGTTAGTTCAATTTTAGCAAGTGTTGTTTGAAGGTTAATTTCATCTTTATAAATAGCTGTTCTTTTAATAAAACCACCTTCAGGTTTTACTACTAAAACATCTCTATCATCCGTAAAATCGCCTAAAAAACCAAATGGCATTGTTTGGCTTGTGCATTCTAACCAAATATCTTTTTCTTTATTTGGGATGTTTAAAATTGCATGATTTCCCTGAAAAGATGAAAAATCTTTATCTATATTTCTTTTTTCATCAGCATAAACCAACGTAAAATAAGAGGAAACACCTACAACATCTAACAAAGCTTTTGTGTAATTTGTTAATCCTTTACAATCTCCATAACCAACTTCATCTACTATATTAGCCGCAATAGGTTGCCAACCACCAATACCAACTTGAACACTAATATAACGTGTTTTATTTTGCATATAAGCATACACAATTTTGGCTTTTTCAATCGGGTCTGTGACTCCTTCTACTAATTCTAATATTTTAATTTTCGTTTTTTCGTCTATAATATCTTGATTTTTTATGAGTGCTTCATGCATCCATTTACCAAACTCTAGCCAGTTTGTGAACTCGCCATGAACACCATCTAAACTAAATTTATTCAAAGCTACTTTAAGTATTGGTAAAATATCTCTAGATGATATTGAGCTATTTTCATATTCTAAAGCTTGCTGATTTTTTAAAACGTACTCTAAGGATGTTTCCGTTTCAGTTTTCTCAATTTTAAAACTATCAAAATGAGTTTCTTTTTTTCGCCAAGCATTTTTTTTTGGATTATTTATTTTATAACTACTTTTTTCAACAGAAACATAATAACCATTTACAGGAAACCAAGTTGGAATAAAACCTGTTGTAGATGTTTTATATTCGCTTTCAAAAACCAATGTGTAAGGATATGAAACTGGTGTATAATTCACATATTTTACTCTAGAATCCGAATACAAGGTTCCACCATCTACAGCACTTACATCTAAAAAATCTCTTTCTTTAAATTTTTTAATTTCGTTTCCAAAAGCATCATAAATAAGCGCAGAGAGATTTGTAATTTTTGTATGATTATCATAACGCTCTTCAATTGCTGCATCTGAATTGCCCAATTTATTAAAAACAGTGACTATCATTTTTTCAGAAACCAACATTTCATCGAAATCTTCTATAAAAATTTCTATCGAATTGTATCTAACAACAGCATTTGCATTTTCTTTTAATTCAGCAGGAATTGAGAATACATTTAAATCTGCACGTTGAGAGTAGCCAATAAAAGCATAGAGAAATAATATAAATAATATTTTGGGGAACTTTTTTTTAAACATAGCTTTTTATGAAAGACCAATGTAAAAAAGAAAACCCAAAACTAAAAGTTTTGGGTTTAAAAATAAATTAAAATTTATTATTTGTTTGCGTGTGATCCGTCACAGTTCCCGTTTGGGTCTTGTGTATTTCCGCATCCACAAGGTCTACCAGCTTTTTGAGTTTTCATTTTTTCGTTTGTTAAAGTTAATATGATTGCATAAATTTTTGTGGGTACAAATTACGCTTTTGTTTTTACTTCAAAAGACATTTCGATTAAATCATCAATAAATTTATCCTTTAAATTATCGAAAAATGATTTAGAACCATATTTTACATTAAAATCTGCTCTGTTGATATTAAAGGTTTCGCTTTTAAATGTAGTAATCCCGCCTTCTGTAGAAATCATTGCAGGAATTGTAATGCTCTTAGTTACATCTTTAATCTGTAAATTACCTGTAACTAATAATTTTCCGTTTTCTTTTGCAACCTTTGTAATCACAAATTTAGAAGTTGGATACGTTGCTACATCAAAAAAGTCTGCAGCTTTTAAGTGACCTTCTATTTTCGCTGCGCCCTCTTCACCAGCCATGTCTAAATTTTTAATGGAATTCATATCAAACGTAAACTGTCCTCCTACCAAAGTACCATTGTTTAATAATAATCCACCTTTTTGAATAGATACCGTTCCGTTATGAGCACCTCCAGGCTTGGTTCCTTTCCAATTTAACACAGACTCTGTGATATTTACGTTATCTAAATCTGCAACGTTTATATCTACTACTTTTGCTTTTTCAGTTTCAACTTTTTCTTTTTTCTCTCCTTTACATGCAGTTAACACTGATGCCACAACCACTAGGGCTAAAATTATTTTTTTCATTTTGACTTGATTTTAGTTTTAATTGAATTTGTTAGTTTTAATTCTGGTACAAATATACAATCAATTTATTTCCCCTGGAAACTATCTAGTGCTTTTTTAACAAAACATTAATAACATGAGCTGCTGCTTGCAGGCCAAAAGCGGCTGGTATATAACTAATAGTGCCGTAATAAGACTTTTTGAAATTAGTACCATCTGTAATTTTTACACTTTTTGAAATTTGCATTTCATCAGAATATACAGCTTTTACGCCCTTATCTACTTTTCTTTCTTTCAACCTTTTACGCAACACTCTAGCCATGCTACAATTTTTTGTTTTGCTAATATCTTTTACTTTAATTTTCGTTGCATCTAACTTTCCTCCTGCTCCCATCGAAGAAATTATCTTTACTTTCTTTCTTCTTGCTGCCACTATTAAATTTACTTTTGGTGTAATGCTATCGATACAATCTAACACATAATCGAACTCTTTAGAAACAATTTCGTAGGCTCTTTCTGGTGATAAAAATTCTTCTAAAACTGTCAGCGAAATATCTTTGTTGATGTCTTTTAATCTTGCTGCCAACACCTTTGCCTTCGATTTACCAATGGTAGAATCTAACGCTGGTAACTGCCTATTTTTATTCGTTTCGTCAAAAAAATCGCCATCTACAATCGTCATTTTTTGTACGCCTGCTCTTGCTATAAATTCCGCTGCATAAGAGCCAACGCCACCTAAACCAACTATTAGAATATTCGCTTTTTTTAAAGCATCTAGTCCTTCTTTTTGCACCAATAATTCTGTGCGCTCTAACCATCTCATCTTTTAAAAATACGTTTAAAATTATGTTCTATTTTTTGTTGAAGCTCTTCAAGTTTCATTTTTTTTAAGAATGCTATTTTCTGATAAATTTCTAGAACTTCAAAACCAGCATCATCGGTTTCTATGAACATAGCATCGATCGGTATTTGCAACAAAACTTCTTGTAATTTTTTATTTTTGATACTTGCTGCGCCAATTGATAAAATAATTCCATTTTTAAGTAAACTTTGCGCAACTTGTAAATTCTTACTGAATCCATGTAAAATCCAAGTTTGTTTTGGTTTTAATTCGTTCTTAAAAACAATGATTTCTTGGAAAGCTTTTACACAATGAATAATGAGTGGTTTCTGATATTTTTCTGAGAGTTGAATCTGTTTTTTAAACACAAACTTCTGAAGTTCAAAATCAACCTTGATGCCTTTATCCAAGCCACATTCTCCTAAGGCAAAACAATTTTTATGTTGTAGTTTTTCTGCTACTTGTAAAAGTTCGATTTCAATATTTTCTTTATGAAGATAATAGGGATGGATTCCGATTGAAAAAGGTTTCGAAAAATCTGTTGAATTTGGGTACCTGTTTACGATAGAAAAAACTTTCTTATCCGCAGAAAATCTATGTGTATGCACGTCAAAATACAGCATCAAAAATTATTCTTTATTTTTTGAATCGATAAGAATTGTAACAGGACCGTCATTGACTAAATCAACTTTCATATCTGCGCCAAATTGGCCTGTTTTCACTTTTTTACCCAATTCTTTTTCTAATGTTTCAATAAAGTTTTCATACAACGGAATGGCAATTTCTGGTTTTGCTGCTTTTATATAACTTGGCCTATTTCCTTTTTTTGTGGAGGCATGTAATGTAAACTGACTGACCACAATTACTTCTCCATCTGTATCTTTTAATGACCTATTCATTACTTCTTTGTCATCATTAAAAATTCGAAGATTTACAATTTTTCGCACTAAAAAATCAATATCTTCTTGCCCATCGTCATTTACAATTCCTACTAAAACAAGCATCCCATTTGTAATATCGGCAATTTTATTTTGATTGATTGTTACGCTCGCCTTAGCGACTCTTTGAAGTACGGTTTTCATTCTTTACTCATTATCTTCTTCGTTCCAAACATCGGTTCTAAAATGTTCTTTTTCTTCATCGCCACTTAAAATTTGCAAATAACTTTTGTAACGAGACCAAGATATTTTATCTTCTTCTAACGCTTCTTTTACAGCACAATTGGGCTCTTTTGTATGGATACAATTATTGAATTTACAATCTTGTTTCAACGCAAAAAATTCTGGAAAATAATCTCCCAATTCATATTTATCGATATCCACAACTCCAAACCCTTTAATGCCGGGTGTATCTATAATTCTAGCATCAAAACTTAAATCGAACATTTCTGCAAAGGTTGTTGTATGTTGCCCTTGTTTGTGTTGCTCTGAAATTTCTTTTGTTTTTAAATTTAAACTAGGCTCAATGGTATTGACCAAAGTAGTTTTACCTACCCCAGAATGACCAACAAACATGGACGTTTTACCCAACATTAACTCTTTGACTTTATCTATATTTTTATTTTCGGTCGCAGAAACTTCGATACATCTGTATCCAATGGCTTCGTAAATATCTTTGAGATATAAAATTTCGGCTCTTTCTTCAATTTCATAGGAATCAATTTTATTAAAAACTAAAATAGTATCAATTCTGTAAGCTCTAGTAGAAACCAAAAACCGATCTATAAATGCGGTAAATGTTGGCGGATTGTTGATGGTGATTAGTAAAAAAACCTGGTCTATATTGGCAGCGATGATATGCGTTTGTTTAGAAAGATTTACCGATTTTCTGACAATAAAATTATCTCGATCTAAAATTTTTTTGATAACTCCGGTTTCCTCATCTCCCTTTTTTTCTAAGTCGAATACAACCTTATCACCAACGGCAATTGGATTGGTGCTTTTAATTCCTTTTAACCTAAGTTTTCCTTTCATTCTACATTGATGAAATTCTCCATCAGCAGACTTTACAAAATACCAGCTTCCTGTAGATTTATATACGATTCCTATCATTATAACAAAGATGCAGAATTATAATTGAATTAGAAAGAATACGTTAGAAATCAACAACCAAATTAAACATAAGAAATGTCGATACAAAAATAAATACAAGAAACGATTAAAAGATTATGAAGTGAAGGTTACAAAAAATTCGAAGCTCTCAAATAGGCGAAGTTAGAAACTCGATAAACTATTCCGAATATGAAATAACTTTCGGTGTAAAAAGCCTTAAACATGACGCTTTGCGAAACATACTTTCCTATCAAAAAAAGGCAAACATGAAAAAAGCTTCACGTTTCTGCAAAGCTTTAGGTCTATTTATGCATTCGATTAAATTGTTCTTTGAATGTCTAATAATTTATTGGTCGCTATTAAGTAACTTGTATAAATAGCTTTATACTTTATCAATTCGCTAAAAGAATAAGATGTTTGTGCATTGCTACCTATTATTTTATCTCCATTTGACAACACTTTTTTATCAGAACCATTGCCTACCGTATCGTAAGTTAAAAAAGCGTCTTTGTGTGAAGGCACCAAAATATTTTCGCTAACCAACAAATTAGATTGACCAGAAGCACGATCTAAAACATATACACTTGCCTTAATTGTGGCAGCGCCTCGATACTTTTTAACCAAAGCTGTTTCTACATAAAACATAATTTTGGATGAAGGTCTGCATTGAAATTCTTGTTCAGAGAGCATTTCAACTACATTAATTTTTTCTAAATTCAAACTCGATTTTGGAGGTGTATTTTCAATTTTTGATAATGAAAAAACACCTGTAAACAGAACAATTAGGATTGATATATTTTTTAAAATAAACATAATACGAGTTTTAAAATTAGATTATTTGATTACAGGATAAAGATAAAAAAGATTAAAACCTTAGAAATTAAACTTCGATTAATGAGACAAATCTTTAGATAAACGGTAGTTTTTAGTACGTCAAACTAGTTCGTAGAAGATATAGGAGACAAAATACTTTATCCCATTTAGAACAAAAATTGGTTTAAAAAGGACCAATTCATCAATATGCGATTTTAAAAGGGAAAGCTATGTTGATGACTTTTGTTTTCGAATTAATCGCTCAAAAGACAAGAAGAACATTTTAATAACTCATGTTACGCAAACAAATCCCCAAAAAACGAATTATGCAGCTTTAGTTGTTGATAAGTTTTTGAGTTCATTATAAGCAGCTTGTTGTGCTGCTAAATAGATTTGTGTTTTCATTGCAAAGTGATTTTTTCCTGTTCTTTGTTTAAGCCACTCCAACTTTATATACGCTATTATTGACAGGACAAAATGATTCGTTTGTGTTGCTGTTTTTTTAGTTGGAGATTTAGCAAAACCTGTGTTGCTTTTAATTGATTTATGATATTCTTCTACTGCCCACCGTTTTTTGTAGATTGTAGTTATTTGGTCATACGATACACTTAAATCACTACAAGCCAAGTACAACTCGCCGACTGTATCATTCTCGTTTTTGAAAACTTGCTTTGTAAGCAACAGCGGAAAGTCTAGTTTTTCAAACCAAACTTCCACGGTCTGCTGTCCTGGCTGTAATGTTTTAATATTTACGTATGTCTCATTTTGCTTATCTTCTAATGATAAGGCTACTTTTCGATTGCTTTTTAAGGCAATAATAAAATCGTTTTTCAATGTTTTTTTACAACAAATCATATTTTCTACCGAAGAAAACCAGCTATCAGCCAAAACATAATCAAAGTGTATTTTACTACTACATTCTTCCAGCATTTCTCTAAAAAGTTCATTTTTAGTTTTACTACTTTTACGCTTTTTCTTCCCTGTTTTTTTGTCGGTAACCCAAAGATCTTTCTTTATAAACTCTACGCCACATGGTATACGCATACCCCCAACTTCCACTAAAGCAGTTAGGAAATTAATCCCTTTTACAGACCTTCCAAACACATGGTCAAAATGCCAAGTGTTAAGCTCACTTTCAGCTGTATATTGTTTTTCTTGTATAGAATCATCAAAACTTAAAATGATAGTTTCTTTAGATTGAGTCAATTCTTCAACATAAGGTTTTGCTTTTTTCCATAGAAATTTACTGTCGTAAACACCTGTCCCTAATGCTCGTGTTATTTTGTCGTGTTTTATTGAAAGTAATGATGCCATTCCTGTTGCTGTCGTGTAAGAACTTGAACTTATCAAGTAATCTGTATATAAATCAACAAAATTATCCATCTTTTTTAGTATCAGAGTTATTAACAATATAATCTATAAATATCTTAAAAGCAAATTATTCTTGCGTAAGATCAGTTAATAATTTGATTATAAGAATAGTTAAAGATGAAAAACTATATCGAGAACTTGTTAAATTTTGAAAAAAGACTTCTCGATACAAAATTTCTGAAAAATAAATTTCACTCGTATTGACACTGTATAAAAAACTACTTATTTTGATTGCATAAAAAAGACCTCACAGGTTTTAAAAACCTGTGAGGTCCGCTAAATGCTATAAATTAGTTTTAATAACTTCTTTTATAAGTTTGCTCTATGCGTTAAGGATTGAATGGCATGTCTGAACTCTTTTTTGCTTTTTCTGCAAAAAAAGTGAGTAATGAAAGCCTGACCTTTAGGTAACGCCCAAAAACTATCCGTTGATAATTTTTTCTTGATGATTAATTATTGGTTTAAAAAGGACCAATTCATCAATATGCGATTTTAAAATGGAAAGCTATGTTGATGACTTTTGTTTTCGAATTAATCGCTCAAAAGACAAAAAGAACATTTTAATAATTTGATTATAAGAATAGTTAAAGATGAAAAACTATATCGAGAACTTGTTAAATTTTGAAAAAAGACTTCTCGATACAAAATTTCTGAAAAATAAATTTCACTCGAATTGACAGTGTATAAAAAACTACTTATTTTGATTGTATAAAAAAGACCTCACAGGTTTTAAAAACCTGTGAGGTCCGCTAAATGCTATAAATTAGTTTTAGTAACTTCTTTTATAAGTTTGCTCTATGCGTTAAGGATTGAATGGCATGTCTGAACTCTTTTTTGCTTTTTCTGCAAAAAAAGTGAGTAATGAAAGCCTGACCTTTAGGTAACGCCCAAAAACTATCCGTTGATAATTTTTTCTTGATGATTGATAGATTCTTGGTGAATTGCCTTAAACATTCTCAATACAAATTCTTCACTTAAACCTCTACTTTCGCCTTCTAAAACCATATTGCCTAAAATCTCGTTCCAACGTCTAGATTGTAAAACGGCTACATTTTGCTCTTTTTTTAAGGCCCCTATTTCATCTGCAATTTTCATTCTTTTTCCTAACATATCAATTAATTGATCATCGACAACGTTAATCTGAGCTCTTAAATTTTCTAAAGGCTCTCTGTAACTAGAGGCCGTTTCTGTTTCCTTTTTTATTTTTAATTCTTCCATAATAGATTTCAACTTTGTGGGTGTTACTTGCTGAGCAGCATCACTCCATGCATTTTCAGGATCAAAGTGTGTTTCGATCATTAAACCATCAAAATTCAAGTCTAAGGCTACTTGCGAAACATCTTGAATCATTTCTCTGTCTCCGGTGATATGAGAAGGGTCACAAATTAACGGCAAATCCGGAAATCTATTTTGAAATTCAATTGCTAATTGCCACTCAGGAATATTTCTATATTTTGTTTTTTCGTAGGTAGAAAATCCTCTGTGAATTGCGCCAAGATTTTTAATTCCGGCAATGTATAATCGTTCAATTCCACCTAACCACAAAGCTAAATCTGGATTTACAGGGTTTTTTACTAAAACAATTTTATCGGTACCTTCTAAAGCATCTGCAATTTCTTGCATAATAAATGGCGATACGGTAGACCGAGCGCCAATCCATAACAAATCAACATCATTTTCAATCGCCAATTTTACGTGTGCTGCGTTGGCAACTTCCGTACAGGTTTTCATTCCTGTTTCTTCCTTTACCTTTTTTAACCAGCCTAAACCTAAAGCACCCACACCTTCAAAATTTCCAGGTCTGGTTCTTGGCTTCCAAATTCCTGCTCTAAAATAATTTACATCAGAATCTTTTAATTCGTGTGCAATTTTTAAAACTTGTTCTTCAGTTTCTGCACTACAAGGCCCTGCTATTACTAGAGGATGATTTAATTTCATATCATCCAACCATGTTCTTAATTCTTTTGTATTCTTCATTATAATATTTGTTTGTGCTGCTTTTTCTTTTTTATGAACAGCTGTTTTGGCCTTTATTTTATGCCGTTTAAAATTTGTTTTATATAATTTGTATTCTCCATTTGATTAAAAATTTCGGAGAAATTATCCTGTTGCATCAACTCTTTAAAATGTTGTAAATTGTTGATGTATTCTTCTAATGTTTCAATTACATTTTCTTTATTCTGCTTAAAAATGGGTGTCCACATTGCAGGCGAACTTTTTGCTAAACGCACGGTAGATTCAAATCCTGAGCCTGCCATATCAAAAATATCGCGTTCATTTTTTTCTTTGTTGATGACTGTTTTACCCAACATAAAAGCACTGATGTGCGATAAATGCGAAACATACGCAATGTGTTTGTCATGAGAAACAGGATCCATGTAGCGAATACGCATCCCAATGTCTGTAAAAAGCTTTAATGCTTTTTCTTGAAGCTTAAAAGTTGTCTTTTCTACTTCGCAAATAATATTGGTTTTCCCTTTATATAAGCCAGAAATAGCTGCTGTAGGTCCTGATTTTTCGGTTCCTGCAATTGGGTGACAGGCTAAAAAATTTCTTCTTTTTGGATGATGTTCAACCACTTTACAAATTGCTTCCTTTGTGGATCCAGCATCGACCACCAAACCATTATCTGATATTTTATCTAAAATAGTGGGCAGTAATTTTACGGTTGCATCGACAGGAATAGAAACAATGACCAAGTCTGCATTTTCTAAATCATCTAACGTTGCTTTTTTGTCGATTAGATTCAATTCTAAAGCCTTGTTTAAGGTTTCATCCTTTCTGCTAATTCCGTAGATTACAACGTCTGGGCTATTTTTTTTAATGTCGATGGCAAAACTACCGCCAATTAAACCAATACCAATACAAAATATATTTTTCATTTTTCCTCTTTTTTCAATGGGTTAAACCCATTTATAATGGGTTGAAACCCTTTTTCAATGGGTTGAAACCCATTGCTATTGAATTCTAATAATTAACAATGGGTTGAAACCCATTGCTATTGAATTCTGTTAATTGCTTCTGTAATAATTTCTGAGGTTACACACAATGAAAAACGTATATATCCTTCGCCTTGACTGCCAAAAATGGTTCCTGGTGTGATAAAAATATCTTTATCATATAAAATCGAGTCTGTAATTTCTTCTGATTTTTTTCCTTCAGGAATCTTTGCCCAAACAAACAATCCTGTTGAGTTTGTATCATAGCTACAATCTAATTTATCTGCCAATTGCCAAATTAAATCTCTCCGTTCTTTATAAACTTTATCTTGTTGATGAAACCAGTCATTCGATAACTGCAACGCTTCAATAGCACCTTTTTGAATTCCGTAAAACATACCCGAATCCATATTACTTTTTACTTTTAAAATCTCGCTGATAAAATTGGCATTTCCTAAAACCATTCCAACACGCCAACCCGCCATATTAAATGTTTTACTCAAAGAATTTAATTCTAAAGCAATGTCTTTTGCGCCTTCTACTTGCAAAATACTAAGAGGGTTTTCGTTTAAAATAAAACTATACGGATTGTCATTAATGATTAAAATTTGATGCTTCTTTCCGAATTCAACTAATTTTTGAAACATTTCTAGCGTTGCGTTCGTTCCGGTTGGCATATGCGGATAATTGACCCACATAATTTTAACATTGCTTAAATCTTGACTCTCTAAGGCTTCAAAATTTGGCTGCCAATTTGTCGCATCACTTAAATCATAAAAAAGAGGCACTGCGCCCACTAACTTTGTTACAGAAGTATAGGTGGGATATCCTGGATTCGGAATTAAAACTTGATCGCCTTCATTTAAAAAAGCCATCGAAATATGCATAATTCCTTCTTTGCTGCCCATTAAAGGCAACACTTCATCTTCTGGATTAAAATTTACAGAAAATTTATTTTTATAAAAATTAGCAATAGCCGTTCTTAACTCAGGCAAACCTTGATATGACTGGTATTTATGCGCTGCTGCATCGTTTAAACTTCCTTGAATTGCTTCAATGACCTTTATAGGCGGTTGTAAATCTGGAGAGCCAATTCCCATATTGATAATTGGTTTTCCTGCCGCCATTAAACCTCTAACTTCTCTTAATTTTTTAGAGAAATAGTATTCTTGAACGGTGTCTAATCTTTTTGCTGGTGTAATCATATGTATTTAATTTTAATTCTGAAACTAGTTCAGAATTGAGCTAACGCCTGCCGTTTTTATAGGCTCCCAAAATCTTGAATTCTTCTGCCATAATTTCTATAATCGTAATTGCTTTTTGATATTCGTTATAATCTTCAAAAGTTATATCTACAAAAAAGGAATATTTCCAAGGGGTTTTAATTACTGGTAAGGATTGAATTTTGGTTAAGTTCATTTTACAATCGCTTAATACATTTAAAATTGCGGCTAAACTTCCTCTCTTATGATTTAGTTGAAATTTTAAAGACGCCTTATTTATTTGATCAATTCCGTTTTGAGGTGCTGTAGTTTGTACAATTACAAACCGAGTTGAATTCTCTTTTATCGTCTGAATTTCATCTTCAAGAACTACTAAATCAAAAATTTCTGCGGCTATTTTTGGAGCTATTGCTGCAATACCTACTAAATTTTCTTTGGATATTCTTTTAGCTACTTCGGCAGTATCGACATCTTCTACCAATCGAATATGAGGATAATTTTTAAAGAATTCTTTACACTGTAACAATGCCATTGGATGCGACCAAACCTCTTTAATATCGTGCATCTTCTGCCCTTTCAAAGCCATTAAATGATGATGAATATTTAAGTATTCTTCACCTGTAATATGTAGATTATTTTGGTCTATTAAAGCGTAATTAGGAATTATAGAACCCGCAATCGTATTCTCTAAAGCCATAACGCCAAGGTCTGCAGAATTGTCTAATAAACTAGCCACCAAACTATCAAAAGACATGCATTCTTTTAATTGAATAGCAGCACCATAAAAATCGCGTGCAACTTTATGATGATTTGAGCCTTCTGCTCCTTGTATGGCGATCGTTTTTTGCATTAATTAAATATTGATATCAAAAAAAAAGCCTCGAAGTAAATTCGAGACTTTATATATTTTTAACGTTAATTAACAACATGATACAAAGTCTCTCCTTTTATTGTAAAAATAAAAGTAAAAATAGAAACGAGTCCAAATTGTAGTTAACATATTAATTCTATTTGTTTGTGGAGACAAATCTAAAGATTAAATTCATATATACAAATATTATAAAGAAAGTTTGATAAATTTTATGAAATATATAAAAACAAGGCTTTTTTTTTAGGTATTCTACAATAAAACTCAATTTACAATAAACTTTATGCATTAATCATAACAAATCTTTCAATCTTTTTGCAGCTATTTCAGCAGTGATATCTCTTTGCGGAGAACCGAACATTTCATAACCTACCATAAATTTTTTGACGGTTGCACTCCTTAATAAAGGCGGATAAAAACTCATATGAAAGTGCCAATGTGCATTTTCTTTGCCATCTGTAGGTGCTTGATGAATTCCACTAGAATACGGAAAAGAAGTGTTAAATAATTTATCATACACACTAGTAATTACCGAAATTGCTTCTGCATAATTTGTAGCTTCATCATCAGACAATTCTAAAATGCTCTTTTTTTGTTTTTTAGGCGCAATCATGGCTTCGAAAGGCCAAATTGCCCAAAACGGAATCAACACAACAAAATCATCGTTTTCAAAAATAATTCTTTCTTTTGCTGCTAATTCTTGCTGTAAATAATCACCTAAAAGACTCGTTTTGTTTTTATTAAAATAGATCTTTTGTTGAGTATCTTTTTTATCAACTTCATTTGGTAAAGTAGATTGACTCCATATTTGTCCATGCGGGTGCGGATTACTACACCCCATTACTGCGCCTTTATTTTCAAAAATTTGAACATAGTTGATTCCTTCAATTTCGCCTAAAGTTGTATATTCTTTTTGCCAAGCCTGTACCACTTTTTTAATATCTTCCACCGCCATTTCTGCCAAACTTTTAGAATGATCTGGGCTAAAACAGATTACTTTGCAAATACCTGTTTCGCTTTTTGCTTGTAACAAACCTTCATGAAATTGAAAAGAGGGTGAATCTTTTTGAAGTGCGGCAAAATCGTTTGTAAAAACAAATACATCTTTATAATCAGGATTTATCTCTCCGTTTATTCTAGTATTTGTTGCACATAAATAACAGCTCGAATCATGAGCAGGTCTTTTTTCTGAAGAAATTTCTTCGTTCTGCCCTTGCCAAGGACGTTTTGCTCTATGCGGAGAAACTAAAACCCATTCATCCGTTAAAATATTATATCTCTTGTGAGAGTAATCTTGTAAATTTGTGTTTTCCATATTGTTTCTTCTAGTTGATTATTTGCTTTAATTTTTAATTCTGATGTGAGAATAATTTGAAAATTGAAGATGTTCTGGATACATTTTCGATGAAAAAATCGGAATCACTCAAACTGATATTTTAGAATTTATTTTACTATATGTGTGCCATCAGAAAGATTTACAAAATATACAGAACAGTCTTTATCAAATTTATTTTGATAGGCTTTAGAAGCGGATTCCCCGAAAGATTTTGCGGCTGTTTTTGCAATTAGGTTAATTGTACAACCACCAAAACCGCCACCCATCATTCTTGCTCCTAAAACATGTTTGTTTTTCTTTGCTTGCGCTACTAAAAAATCTAACTCATCACAACTTACTTTGTATTGATTTTGCAAACCATTATGCGATGCGTAAATTAAAGTACCTAAAGTTTCTAAATCATTTTCTTCAATAGCTTTCGCTGCTTTTTGTGTTCTTTCTATTTCTTGAATTACATACAATGCTTTTTGATAATTTTCTGGCGTAACTGTATCTATAATTTTTACTAAATCTTTTTCAGTAACATCTCTTAAAGTCTCAACTTTTAAAATTGCAGCAATCGTTTCGCAAGCAGAACGCCTGTCATTATAAGCGCTATCAGACAAACTGTGTTTTACATTTGTATTGATGAGTAATAATTGATGGTCTTTAAAATCTATTTGATACGGTTTAGATTCCATAGTTCTACAATCTAACAACAACGCATTTTCTTTAATACCAAACATGCTTGCATATTGATCCATAATGCCACATTTTACACCAACATAATTGTGTTCAGCTTTTTGTGAAATCAGAATCATTTCTGTTTTTGTGAGTCCTAAATTAAACAATTCATTTAAACCAAAAACCACACTATTTTCTAAAGCCGCTGATGAAGACATGCCTGCACCCTCAGGAATATTTCCTTTAAAGATGATGTTAAAATTGCCTATAACTTTGTTTTTGTTTTGAATTTCGGCAACAACCCCAAACACATAATTTTCCCAACTGCCTTCTTTAGATGGTTTTAGGGAGTCTAACTGAAACTTAATGGTGCTGTCTAAATCTAAAGCGATTGCTATGCAAGAGCCTGAATCACTTTTTTGAATAGCCGCTGCAATCCCTTTGTCTACTGCTGCCGGAAAAACAAAACCCCCATTATAATCTGTATGTTCTCCTATAATATTAATTCTTCCTGGAGAAAAAATTAAGATAGGTTCCGTTTTAAACGTTTCTATAAATTGCTGTTGTACTTCCTTGGTTAGTTTTGCACTCATTTTTTAGTAGCTTTAATTATTGTTCAATTTTAAATCCCATAGAAAAGAATAAGACTGTTTAGGTTCTAAAACTTGCAATCCTATTTGATTATTAAAACTATTAGAGATTCCGGTCATGGGTTCTATGGCAATCATGGGCAAATCTTTTGGCGTGTATAGTTGCAAATAATTTTCTATTTGATTGGTGGTAATTTCTATTTGATATTTTGGTGTCTTAAACTCTATGCTATCTGAGTTTAAAATATAGCAATCATCTAGCTGCTTGTCTTCAATTTTAAATTCTTCTTCACCTTTAAAATCAACCACTCTTTTAGTGATTAAATTTTCATCGAATTCTATTTTTTTATCACTTTTAAATTTTAAAGTACTGTTGCTGAGATTATCACTTAAAAAATAAGGATGCCAACCTACAGTAAATGGAAAAGCTTTTACATCTGTATTTTCTATTTTTACAGACAAACTCATTTCTTTTTCAAAAAGTGTATAGGTAAGCTGAATTTTATAGGTATAAGGAAAACCAGGACTTTCTTGTACCTCTTTATATTCTAAGATTACTGAACAGAATTTAGAACCTTCTGATATATGTACAACTTTAAATTTCTTGTTATAAACCAATCCATGCAACGCATTTTTATCTGCATCATTACAGTTAAATTGATACATTTTATCTTTAAAAGTATAGCGACCTTCTTGAATTCTACTTGCAAAAGGAAATAAAATAGAAGAAGCATAAGAATCTTTATAATCAAAATTAGGTTGCTCTTTAATTAGAAAAACCTGCTTAAATTTTAATTCTTTAAGACGTGCTCCTTCCTCTAGGCAAATTTTTGCTTTTGTAGTTTTTGATGTATTTTGAAGTTCTATAAAACTAAACCCATTTTCTTTTATTATTTTACCTTTATACATACTTTAAATAGATTTTCTTAAAATTAAACTACTAGGATTTTCTACTTTTACATGCTCATTTTTTAAAATCATTTCTGCCAATCTTTTTCCCATCAATTTAAAATCTGTGGAAATTGTGGTGATACCACCTTCTACAATTTCTTTTAACATGGTATCATTTACAGAAATAACACCAATATCTTTTGCTAAAACAAACTGCTCTTCTTTTATTTTTTTAATGATTTGTATTAAATCTCTATCGTCTAAAACAATATAAATTGCTCCTTTTTGGGGTGTTTCATTTTTAATAACATCTACTATTTGATAATCAATATTAAAGTGATTGCAAAAAGTATAAAACCCATTTAAAATACCTTGTGGTTGCTTTTCTTTAGCGTATACTAAAATCAGTTTTTTGTACTTATTAATCTTTGTAATTACAGATGATAAGCCTTCAAAAATATCTTTATCAAAATTTTGATAAATAGACGAATATTCAGACAAGGTATCAGGAACCTGATCTAAAATATATACTTTATCAAAAGGTAAGTTTTGTATAATTTTTTCTGTTTCTTTTAAATTTGCAGGCATGATTATATAAGAAGTATAATTGCCTATATTATCATTGATCAACTTTGAAAAAACTTCAGGATTAAAATGGTGAAAGAAAATATCTACTTGAATAGCATCTCCTAAATAATTTAAAAAAGAATTGTATAAATCTTCTTTAAAAGAATTTAACTCATCAAAAAGTAAAAATATTTTTTGTGTTACAGCAATGTTTTCGGTTGAAACATAATAGCCTTTACCAACAATAGAGTGAATAATTCCACGATTTTTTAACTCGTTAAAAGCCGTAAGAACTGTATCTCTAGATAGAGAATGTTTATTCTTAATAGCGTTTAAGGAAGGTAATTTATCTCCCTTTTTTAGCGAACCCTTTACGATAGCATCTTCCACAGAAGAAATAATCTGTTTGTATTTGGGTACGCCCGAATTTGTTTTTAGAGATTTAAATTGCACATTACAAATATATAAAAAATAACCAAATAAACTACTGGTATGTACTGGTTTGTTATTATCTTTGAATTATCATGGATAAAACACACAAATCTTATTGATTCTGACGGTATGTAAACGTTAAACATCAATATTTTTAATCTTTAAAATTTTAAATTAAAATGAGAATATTCCATAAAACACAGATTCCTTTTAAAATTACTTTTTACATTCTTTTTGTCTTACTCTCTTTATTTAGTTGTAAAAAAGAAAAAACAGCATCTAACAAATTATCTATCTCAAAAACACCAAAAGGAATGCTTTGGGTGCCAGGAAAAACATTTTTACAAGGAGCAAAAGACACGGATACATATGCGATGTCAAGAGAAAAACCAGCTCATAAAGTTACCGTGGATGGTTTTTATATAGATGTTACAGAAGTAACCAACAAACAATTTAAAACTTTTGTAGCAGCTACAAAGTACATTACAGTAGCCGAAAGAAAAATAGATTGGGAGGAAATGAAAAGCCAAGTTCCTCCTGGTACTCCGAAACCTCATGATTCTATTTTACAACCAGGAAGTTTAATTTTTAATAAAAATGTAAACGCCGTTGTCAATATGAACAATTATCAACAATGGTGGACTTGGAAGATTGGTGCGAATTGGAAACATCCTGAAGGCCCAGCATCTAACATAGATGGTAAAGATGATTACCCTGTTGTTCACATCGCCTTAGAAGATGCCTTGGCTTATTGCAAATGGTCAAATAGACGCTTACCAACAGAGGCAGAGTGGGAAGCTGCTGCACAAGGAAAAAACTCAGATGCTATTTTTACCTGGGGAAATGATACCCGTATTTTAGATGCAAACGCCAATACTTGGCAAGGAGTTTTTCCCATAAAAAATGAATCTACAGATGGTTTTGAATTTATATCACCCGTGAAATCATATCCTGCAAACAGTATGGGTTTGTATGATATGACTGGTAATGTTTGGGAAATAACTAGCGACTTATTTAATGTAAATTATTATAAAGAATTAGATACTTCTAAAACGTTATTAAATCCAAAAGGTGCATTAAAATCTTACAGCCCGCAAAACCCTAATCAGGTAGAACACGTAATGAAAGGTGGTTCTTTTTTATGCCATGAATCCTATTGTGCTAGCTTTAGAATTTCTGCAAAAATGGGCGTGGAAATTAATTCAAGTTCAGACCATGTAGGTTTTAGAACTGTCGCAACTCCAGAGATGTTAGTCACTGAAAATCAATAGTTTTATAAAATACTGAGGTAACATTTAGATACAAAATCTTATCTTTTAAATCTTTAACCGAAATTTATTAACAGTAAATTTTGTTTTAGGAGTTTTAGAAAATTCGTTTTTTGTATCTTTATTTCTTCATAGTTAAAATTAATCCATTGGAATTAAACGTATTTAACAAACCCTTAAAAAGTTGTTGCACAAAACCAGCTACAGGTTATTTTAGAGATGGTTTTTGTAGAACCGTGTCTCATGATGTTGGCACACACACCGTTTGCGCCATCGTTACTCAAGAATTTTTAGCATATTCTGCGGCTAGAGGCAATGATTTAATAACGCCAATTCCACAATGGAGTTTTCCAGGGTTGAAACCTGGAGATCAATGGTGCTTGTGTATTTCTAGATGGCTAGAAGCTAAAAAGGCTGGTAAAGCTCCACCAATTATGCTAGAAGCCACACATATAAAATCGTTACAATACACTTCATTAGAAGTTTTACAAAAATATGCTGCAACATAAATTGGATTAAAATTGAATTACAATGAAATTATAACACAAAGTATACTTTTAGTTGATTTTGGTTTGGTTATTTTAATTTGGATGGTGCAGTTAATTATCTATCCAAGTTTTGTTTATTATACCAAAGAAAACCTTTTTACTTGGCATCAAAAATATACGAATAGAATTGCAATCATAGTAGTTCCGTTAATGCTTGCACAATTAGTTTTGGCGATTTTTGCTGTTTTTTATCAACCTAATTTTGCACCTATTTTTACTTTATTAATCGTTCTTTTTCTTTGGATTTTTACCTTCTTCGGATTTGCTCCACTGCATTTTAAAATATCCGAAGGAAAACACAATCACAAACTTTTACAACTGTTAATTCAAAGAAATTGGATTCGTACATTTTTATGGTCTATTTTATTCATATTTCATCTTTTAATGCATATTTTTTATTGAGACAAAAAGTAAATACACTCATAACAATTGATTTAATATCAGTAAAGCACACGAAAATAAATTGGCTTTGAGTGCTTTTACAGATCTACAAGTATTTAAGGTAAGATCTAGGAAATTTAGAAGAAATATTTATTTCTTGCAGGTTTTATTAAACGTGTATTTGGTTAAATACAAAAAGAGTGCACTGAATCTTCATTGGTAGGTTATACCTGTGTAACTCGAATCTTTTTGACACATGACATTTTCCTATTTTCATAAAATCAAACTCCAAAATTTTCGGCAACAATTTTTTTTATTTTTCTATTCAGTGATGTGATAGCGTTATAACTAGTATGCTCTAAAACGATAATGACCAAATCATCATCCAAATATTTTGTAAGTCCTGTACTAAAACCATTCCATTTACCATGATGATAGATACTTTTATCTCTTTTCGTATCGATTCTAAAACCAAATCCGTAAGGTACCTTTCTGCCGTATATTGTTTCTCCTTTAGCATACATCAGTTCTAGGGATTCTTTTGACAGCAACTTCCCAGAGTTTAAACCTAATGTCCATTTAAACAAATCTTCTGAAGTTGTATACACATTTTTATCACCAACAATGGCGTCGTTTATAGTACCTGGAATTTTACGATGCCTCCACCCTCGGTACAATCTATAGCCATCTAGTTGGTTTTCTTTAATCGTATCATTTTCAAAACTGTACACATACGAATGTTGCATCTGCAATGGATCAAAAATATTTTTCTTTAAAAAAGTACTAAAAGAGGTCCCAGAAACTTTTTCTACGATAGAAGCCAACACAAAATAACCCGTGTTAGAATAATCAAAATTACGACCTGCCTTAAAAAAACGATTGACTTTACTTTTTGCTAATAAAGCCATCATCTCCCTGTTTGTAGGTGCTTTTTTCTGTTCCCATTTATGCTCTGCTACCCAAAAATATTTTGGCAATCCGGCGGTATGGTTCAACAGATTTTTAATCGTTACATCTTTATAAGGAAAATCCGGAAAATAAGCATTTACACTATCTGTAAGTTTAATTTTATTTCGCTCATTTAAGAGCATAATTGCTGCTGCAGTAAATTGTTTGCTTACGGAAGCTAGTTGAAAAACCGATTCTTTATTCAGCGGTTCTTTTTTTCTAAAATCTGCCAACCCTATCTGATTGCTATACAAGATTTTTTCATTCTTTGCTACTAATACAGCCCCATTAAAATCGTTTCTTTTATTAATGCGTTTTAATAAAGAGTCTAATTTATGACGTACATTTTTTGTAATCTTTTCAGGATGATGCTCTACTAAAATTGAAAGTTCTTTTTCTACTACTGGAGGTATCTTTGGTTTAGTAACTACATTGCCTTTAGATGCCGCGATATTGGCTATAAGAATGAAAGTACACACAAAAAGCATGAATACTATATAAATTTGTCTGCTATATTTTTTCAAGTTTCAATCAGGAATTTGACTGCAAGTTAGCAATCATTTATAAATAAGCAAAAAACGTTCGCATTAAATTATAGTATTTAAGTAAACTTTATGATTTTATTGGCTCAAAACAATTTCGTTTCAAAACAAAACTTGTATGTTTTGATACCTGTTTTGTAATTGTGATACCAATCTATATGTATAATGCCGTGTAAATAAATTGAATTCTTTTTTTGATTTATTGAAATTAAAAAAGAATTAGCGTAGCCTTCATTACAGTCATATTTTCTAATAAAAAGTAAGCTAAAAAGAAACGATTTATTACGGCATTACATGTCTAAAACGGTATCAATTGTTTCGTTGTGTATTTGCGTTAGGAATTGAGGCGGCATCCTTTTTTTACTTTTTTAAAGCAAAAAAAGATACAGCGGAAAGCCCGAACCTTGCGGTAACCTGGCTGCGGCAGGCAGACGCCCAAAATGTTTATAAAATTAAAATCCGAACATTCCGTTATCATTCGCTAAACCTTCTGTTGGGATCGGTTGAATGACATCCCAATGCGCTACCGCTTTTCCATTTTCAAACCTAAGCAAATCGTAAAAAACATTTGTTGTTCCATTCCAATTACCTTCGCTTATAGTTAGTACAAAATTACCTTCGCCTAATACTTTATGAATTTTAGTGTATTGGAACATGTTGTTTTGTGCAGTAAGATATTGCACGGCCTCAGCTATACCATTTAGTCCATCTTTAATTGCTGGATTGTGTTGGTCGTATTGTTCGGTACTGATGTAATCGCTGATTTTATTCGGGTTTTTACCCATCAAAATGTCTTCTACCATAGATTTGGCTAATGCTTTATTTGCCTCGGTTTTATCCAAATCTGTCACAATTGTAGAACCATTTGTTTGTGTTCTTCCGCTAGCAGTTTCTTTTACCAAAGGTGTCATAGCGTCCCAATGCTCGGCTACTTTACCATTTTCATCTAATCGGATAATATCAAATGAAACCATTTCATCTGCACCAAAAGGCTTTGCATTTCGCCAAATGTTGTGCATAAACACATAATTTCCGTCTTGAAACATTCTTATGTTTTCGGCAGTTGTTTCGTTTTCTTTAAGAATAGGAAGCATTTGTATAAATGGTTCTAATCCTGTGGGTATAAATGGATTATGCTGGATGTAATTGGTATTTGCCAATTCTCTCATTGTGCTTGTATCTTGTTGCATTACAGCACCTAAAAAAGTACCTACGATTTCTTTTTTATTCATATCTATTTTTTTTGATGGATTAGACTCGCTTGCTTTATTCGTTTTTTTTGTACTACAGGAAGCAAGAATACCTGCTAACACAATTACTGTGATTACTTTTTTCATTGATTTTGGTATTTAATTAAATTATTACTTGTTATTCGCAAGCAAAAATAAGAAATTACTTTTATAACGCAAGTAATATTTCAAATTAATTTCATATTGCAAGTAAAAAATATAATTTACTATCTTTGCAACAGAAAAAGTAACATATAATGGAAACAAAATTTAGATGCAATTGCCCTTTTACTTCTGCGCTTGATGTTTTGGGCGATAAATGGATGTTAGTAATAATTAAGCAAATGCTGATAGAAAACAAAGAAACTTTCAAGGATTTTACCGAAAGTGACGAATCCATAGCCACCAATATTCTTTCAAGCAAACTGAAACAATTGGAAGTATTTGGACTGATTACAAAGTTTAAACTACCCACCAATAAAAAGTCGGTTTACTATCACCTTACTAATAAAGCGTTAGATTTAATACCCGTAATTTTAGCGTTAGGGATTTGGAGTGATAAACATTTAAGAGAAGTGCATCCAACGATAGTTAATAATGAGGAAATGGAATTTTTGAGAAATGATAAAGCTGGATTTGGAAAAATAATTGAACAGCGGTATAGAGAAAAATTGACCGCAACAATATAATCCTTACGAAACTCTCTAATATTGAGGTTTTTTACGCTCCATTTCTAAATCTATTCATGAGACAGAAAGGCCTTAAAATATGAATTGTATTCAGTTTTTTACTTTCAAATTGTTCAAATATGTAATGACGATTAAAATCTTAAAGTAAAACTTGAAAAGAACTAAATTTATATATGTAACTCTAATTCAATACAATACAACTATTACTCAATACAACTCTTATTTAATTCCAAAACACACTATACAATACCACTAAAATTAGCATGACTGCAAACGACCCAATATTAAACAGCGGACTTGTTTTAAACATCGCTTTAGAAATATCAATTCCTTTTTCATCATCTGCACCTTTGTGTTGCAAGTAACTGTATATGGCAATTACAATCATTGTTAATACAACAGTATACCCCATTTGATCCATAAACGGAACATCTACAAATATCGAATTGGTAGACCATCCTTTTGGCGCTACTTTAAAATACATTGCAATCGGAATTGATATTAATGCACCAAAAATTGCTCCTTTGTTGGTCGTTTTTTTCCAGAACAAACCTAACATAAAGACAGCCAAAATCCCTGGACTTACCACTCCCGTATATTCTTGAATAAACTGAAAGGCTTGATCCAAATTCCCTAATAAAGGCGCCATAATACACGCAATTAACAAAGCAACTGCCGCAGAAATTCTACCCATATTTACAGTAGCTTTATCAGATGCATTTTTATGGATGTATTGTTTGTAAATATCCATCGTAAAAATGGTAGACGTTGAGTTTAACATGGATGCCAAAGAAGAAACAATCGCAGCTGCTAAGGCTGCAAACGCCACACCTTTTAATCCTGTTGGTAGAAATTGTAATAACCAAGGATAAGCCTTGTCTGCTTGTTCTGTACTTGGTAAATTCTCTAATCCAGCCATACCCAATCTTGCCATAATTTCAGGATCATTGACCATTACATACGCTGCAATACCCGGAATTACTACAATTAACGGAATTACTAATTTTAAACCGGCTGCAAATAAAATCCCTTTTTGTGCTTCTTTTAATGATTTCGCCGCCAAAGTTCTTTGGATGATATATTGATTAAATCCCCAATAATATAAATTCGCCACCCACATTCCTCCAACAAGAACTGCAATACCTGGTAAGTTTTTATACTCAGGATTCGATTCATCTAAAATCATCGCAAATCGCTCAGGAACTGCCTCGTAAATGGTTGTCAATCCTGCAAACATACCTTGTCCGTCAGAAACTGTATTCAATGCTAAGTACGTCGTTACCAAACCACCAATGACTAGAAAAACTACTTGAATTACATCCGTCCAAGCTACTGCTGATAATCCTCCATACAAGGAATACGCTGCTGCAAACAATGCTAGACCAGCAACTCCATACATCATCGGAATTCCCATAATAGTTTCTAAGGCAAGAGAACCTAAATACAGAACAGTGGTTAAGTTTACAAAAACATATAAAGCAATCCAAAAAACAGCTAAAATGGTTTTTAAGTTGGTAGAGTATCGTTTTTCAACAAACTCAGGAATGGTGTATAAGCCTTTTTCAATAAAAATAGGTAGAAAATACTTTCCTACGATAATTAAGGTGATGGCTGCCATCCACTCATACGAAGCAATGGCTAATCCGGAGGCAAACCCAGAACCAGACATTCCAATAAATTGTTCAGCAGAAATATTGGCAGCAATTAAGGAGGCTCCAATAGCCCACCAAGGCAAAGATTTACTGGCTAAAAAGTAATCTTCGGCATTTTTTTGGTGTCCTTTTTTATCCCTAGAAACCCATAAACCGACTCCTAAAATTAAAATAGCATATGCTATAAAAATAATGTAATCTAAAATTTCAAAACTTGCTGTCATAATTTGTACTGATTTTTGGTATTTATTTTATTTATTGTCAAACGCAATTAAAAATCTTATTTCAAAAGCACTCCTGAATATTTTTCAACATCCATTTCTTTTTCCCATTTCATCAATTTATCTTTCAATTTATCAACAATATCAGGCATTTTATTATTTAAATCATTTTCCTCTTTTACATCTTTAGAAATATTAAAGAGTTCTGTTTTTCCACTTCTATAAGCTAATAATTTCCAATCCCCATCTCTTACTGATGCGTACAAGTCTTCATAAGCTCTATATCCAAAGAGCGTTCTTTTTTGCAATAGCTTATTTTCTTTGATGGTTGAAAGCAACGAAACCCCATCTAAATTTGGATATGTAGAAGTATCTCCACCCGCTATTTCAATAAGAGTTGGAAATAAATCTGTAGATTGTACTGGTGTGTTATTTTTACTATTGGGACTTGTAACCCCATCCCAATAAAAGAAAAAAGGTACACGAGCACCACCTTCAAAAAGTGTTTCAGTCATTTTACCTCCTCTAAAAGGTGCGTTTTCAAAATATCCTCCTTGATCCGATAAGAAGATAAAAATGGTTTCTTTCTCTTTACCAGTATCTTTAATGGCCTGCATAACTCTTCCGACAGATTCATCCGTAGCTTTCACCATGGCAGCATAATGAGCAAATTTACCTTTCAATCCTTTTGCTTCAAAATGCGCTACTAAATCTTTAGGACCTTCATGTGGTGAGTGCACAGAATAATAGGAAAATGTGAGCATAAAAGGATTTTCTTTTTTATAATTACGAATAAAACTTACTGCTTCATTCGTTAATTTGTCTGTTAAATAGGTGTTTTTTGTATCCTCAAAAATAGTATCTTGCTTGAAATAAGGTGGATAATACGATTTTGGATGTCCAAAATTTGAAGTACCAATTTGTTTATCAAAACCTTGTTTATTAGGGTGATAAGGTTCATGACCCAAATGCCATTTTCCTACAAACAAATTATAATATCCTAGATTTTTTAAAGCCTCTGCATAGGTTTTATGTTCTAAAGGCAACCAATTTCTTGAAGGAAATTGTGCTGGATCTCTTGGTAATAAATGATATTCTATAGAACCTCTTCCAAACTGATCAAAACCATTTTTTTTACCTCCAGGAATATGACGAACCATCTCTAAACGCACGGGATGTTTACCCGTTAATAATGTTGCTCGGCTTGGGCTGCAAGTTGGTGTGGGGATATAGGCTTGTTCAAAACTTAGTCCTGATTTTGCCAAACTATTAATATTACGAGACTCGAAAATAGAATTACGAAAACCAAGGTCGGACCAACCTAAATCATCTACAAAGAATAAAACGATATTAGGCTTATTTTTTGTTTGCTGAGCATTACTTTTTGATGCACAACCAACCAAACTTGTAAGTACTAAAAATACTATTGACACTATTGCAGTATAGTTTAACTTCACACTAAAAATAGTTTTTATTTGAAAACATCATATTCTGGATTTATTTTTGCGTCTTTAAAAAGTGGTCTATCCTTCCATAAGTCATAAGTGGCTTTTAATTGCTTTATATCTTCTGGTCTTTGACCTTGATCATCTGTTTCTTTAATCCAGTATTTTAAAACATTTCGATGTTCTTCTAATACGGTTTTATAATCAGGGTTATTCGCCAAGTTGTTCATTTGATGAGGATCTTCTTCAAGATTGTACAATTCTTCAACAGGTCTTTTTCCAAACCAATGTTTTTCTTGATATGGTGTTAGTTTTCCTTCTATATGTAGTTTCTTAAAGTCTTTAACTACGGGCGAACGGTCTCTATAACCAGCCTGTAACATGATTCTGTCTGGAAAATAATTTTTAATATATCTATACTTTTTTGAGACAACAGTTCTAATTTTATCTATGGTAAAATCACATCGATCTCTAGCACCAATAACATAATCTTGTTTTTTATACTTATCAGAAAATAGATTTTGACCGTCTAAATAGTCTGGCATTTTTGCATTCCCAAGTGCTAAAGTAGTGGCTGAAACATCTAATAAAGAAACCAAATCATCTCTTATCAAACCTTTTTTAAATCGTATATCATCTCCTTTAATAATTAATGGAACTAGCATTCCACCTTCATAACAAAACTGTTTGTGTCTTAATGATGTGTTACTTCCATGATCTGAAAAAAAGAAAATAATGGTGTTTTCTAGTTCATCATCTGCTTCTAATTGTTTTAAAATATCTTCAATATTAGCATCTGCACCCCGATTTGCATTGTAATGAACTGTCCAAGCGTTTTGAAATGATGTTCCTTCTGGATAATAAGGCGGTAATGGTACTTCGTTATCGTTTAATTTCTCTCCTTTTCTAACAAATTTTGCTTTTGCTTTTCCTCCATCAATTTGAATTTGACCAAACCAAGGTTGCCTTTTATTTGGCCTAGAACTCCACACGTCTTTTAAGCTAGAAGACGTATACTTGGCCTTATTTCCTTGCCATCCATTCATTCCAGGTTTATAGTCTTCTTTAGTACTTACATCATATAAATTTAGTCGGTTGTAATGAAAATTATAATCGTCTTTGCCATTATTAAATGTAAAATATCCAGCATCTTTCATCAATTCAGGAATAGTTTTCATTTTTTTAGGCAAATAAATTCTAAGTTCTTCCGGAACTATTTCACCATCTGTAAATCTACTTGATCTATGTTGATGTGTTCCTGTAGTGGTTTGCATGACTCCTGTAATTAATGCAGATCTACTAGCCGAACAAACAGGTGCTGTTGCATAGGCTCTTTTAAATAAAACTCCTTCTGAAGCCATTTTATCAATAATAGGTGTATAATTTTTATTAATAGCATCTCCATAAGCTCCCATAAAAGGAGATACATCTTCTGCAACTATCCATAGAATGTTAGGTCTTTTATCTTCTTTATTTTGAGTATTACAAGAAAATACAAAAACCATACATAAAAAAAGAAGTGCATACTTAATTTGTATTTTTTTCATTTTTTTTGAATTATTTTAAAAATTCATTTTACTTGAACTCTTCTCAAATAAAAACATCTAATGAAATATTTATTGGGTATTATAATTATTCTATTTAAAAACAACTTCTTTTACCCCTTTTTGATATTCCAAACCTCTTAAATTGATAAAAGTTTGTTTCATTTCTGCTAGTTTTTGAGCATTCGTTTCAGCTAAATTATTTTGTTGTGCTTTATCTTCTTTTAAATTATAAAGTTGTTCAAAAGGAAAATTACCGACCTCTATGCCTACAGCTTTTCTGTAATTTGTTCCCTCGTAAGCTGGTATATATAACCAATCTCCATTTCTTAATGCTGTTTTTCCTGTAGCTTCTAAGATTAAATATTCTCTACCTTTTTCTGATTTTCCTAAAAAAGTATTTAGTAAATTTTGACTATCTGTGGATTTTTCTTCGATATTTAATAAACTAGCAATTGATGCCAATAAATCCATTTGACAAACCAAAGCATCTGATACTTGTGGTTTAATTTTTCCTTTCCAATAGGTAATAAACGGGACTCTTGTTCCAGCTTCATAAATACTGTATTTCCCTCCTCTTAATCCTCCTTTCGGATCATGAGTTCCTACTTTTTCAACAGCATCATCATAATAACCATCATTTAAAACTGGACCATTATCACTAGAAAAAACAATTAAGGTGTTTTCTAAAACCCCTTCTTCTTTTAGGGTTTTCATAAATTCGCCAATTGCCCAATCTGCTTCTAAAATTACATCTCCTCTTGGTCCCATTCCAGACTTTCCTATAAATCTTGGATGTGGTGTTCTTGGCACATGTGGCTGTTGCATTGCATAATATAAAAAGAACGGTTTCTCTTTGTGCGTTTTTACATAGTTTTGAGCTTTTTCTAAAAAGTGATCTGCCATATCTGTATCTGTCCATTTTGCAGCATCGCCACCTTTCATATAACCAATTCTTGGTATTCCGTTTACAATACTACTATTGTGTCCATGATGCCATTTCATTGTTAGTAATTCTGGATTAGAAATTGCGGTAGGTTCGCCTTCGAAATTATTTTTATAATCTACTAGAATAGGATCATTTTTATCCAATCCAACCACATGACCATCTTTAATGTAAACCGTTGGAACTCTATCTTGTGTAGCTGCCATAATATACGATTCGTCAAAACCAACCTCATTGGGACCTGGAGTTACTTTTTCATTCCAGTTTACAATACCAGTTCCTAAACCTAAATGCCATTTACCAACTATGGCTGTTTGATATCCTTGATTTTTAAATAATTTAGGTAAGGTTTTTTGTTCTGTAGAAATTAATAAAGGTGCAGTCCCTGGTAAAATCTTTGCATTTTTATTTCTCCAAGGATACATCCCTGTTAACAAGGCATACCTGCTTGGTGTACAAGTTGCTGATGAAGCATAACCGTTTGTAAATTTAATTCCGCCAGAAGCCAAAGCATCTATATTTGGCGTTTGTAGTGCTGTTGCACCGTAAGAACTGATATCTCCATATCCTAAATCATCTAAATAAATGACAATAACATTGGGTTTATCAGAAATCATTTTATTTATTTTATGATCCTTTTTTTGAGCAATATTACAAGCAAAAATTGATAATAATGATAGTGTTAAGATATGTTTTTTCATTTCTATTAATATTTTTCGTTTATTGATTTGTAGATTTTAGCTCTATATATTTACTGGGTGTCATTTCTTTTTCTTTTTTAAATAGACTAATAAAATGTGCATAGCTATTGATTCCTACAGCATCCATAGCTTCTTGCACCCGGTCGCAGCCTTCATCAAACATTTGTATCGCTTTTTTAATTTTGATTGCATTAATAAAAGCAGTTGTACTTAGCCCAACTAAAGCCTTCAGTTTTCTATGTAATTGCATTCTACTTAAACCCAATACCTCTGACAATTCTTTCGCAGAAAAACTGGGCTCAGCCATTTTTTGATGTACAATTTCTATCGCAGTTTTTACAAATTGCTGATCATAAGACACGTAATGATTTTTAATTTCTTTGGATGAACCTGCATCAATATACTGTCTAAAACTATTTCTTGTTTTTATGATATTATTGACTTTTTGAAGCAATTGAGCACTATTAAATGGTTTTGCTATATAATCCCAAGCACCTACTTTTAAACCTTTATTATAAAATTCATCACCTGTTTTAGCCGTAAGCATTAATACTGGAATATGAGAAACTAAAATATTTTTTTTGATTTGTTCGCACATTTCTATCCCATCTAGCTCTGGCATCATTACATCTGTTATAATAATATCTGGAATTTCTTTTAGCGCTATGTTTAATCCTTCTTTACCATTATTAGCCTCAATAACAGCATAGTCTTTATTTAGAATCGTTTTTAAATACTTTCTTAAATCATAATCATCTTCAACAATTAATATTTTTTCACTGTCTTCATTTAAATTTTCTTTTGTGCTTTCAATCATATCTCCAGGAATGTAATCTTTTGGATTATCAACTGGAATATCATCTTTTGTTAAAAATTCTTCTTCTGTAAAAGCTTTTGATGATACAGGCAGCGTTATCATAAATTCGGTACCTCCCAAAGCACTATTCAGTACATTAATTTCTCCTTTGTGAGCCTCTATTAATGTTGCTGTTAAATGCAAACCAATACCCGATGAAGATCGGTCTTTTCCATGAAAATGTCTTTGAAATATTTTCTTTTTATCTTGTTGAGAAATCCCCTTACCACTATCTTTTATTAAGATTACAAAATATTCTAACTCTTGTTTCCAAGTGGGTTTAATTTCTATTTCTATGGTACCTTTATTTGGGGTATATTTAAAAGCGTTTGATAATAAATTATAGATAACTTTTTCTACAATATCTTTATCAAAATGACAATAATAGCTCTGAGGTGAAACAATTTTTAAGTCTATTTCTCTTGTTTTGGATTGCCAAGCAAAAGATTTTGTAATTTCTTTTACAAATGAGGTCATATCATTTCTCGAAACTTTTAAAATGTTTAAACCAGAATTTACTTTTCTAAAATCTAAAAGTTGATTCACAAGGTTCATCATTCTATTTGTATTTCTCGAAACAATATTATAACAAAACTCTTTGTATTCTTTATTAATATTGCCTTTGATTAAGTCGTTTAAAGGCCCAATTATTAAAGATAGAGGTGTTTTAAATTCATGCGCAACATCTGTAAAAAAAGTTAACTTCATTTCATTAATTTCTTTTTCTTGTTCGTTTTTTAAAGTAGATAATGCTATCTGATTTCTTAATTTTTCTTTGTTTAACCAGAAATAAATGAATGCAAATAAAATTGTAGAAATTAATACGAAGTATAGTAAATATGCCCACCAAGTATTCCAAGGTGCAGGCTTAATAGTAATTAAAATAGTTTTTATATTATTTGACCAAACTCCGGTAGGGCTTGTCGCTTCAACATTAAGTTTATAGTTGCCACTAGGAATATTAGAGTAACTTGAAAATCGTTTGGTATTATCTACAACTTGCCAGTTTTTATCGTAATTTTCTAATTGATATCGATACTTATTTACCTTAACATTTGCGTAGTTGGTGCTGGTAAATTCAATTGAAAAATCATTCTGTTTGTAATTTAAAGTTAAATTATTTGTTCTATTAAGTCTGTTTTTTAGAATCGTTGAACCTAATATCTCTTCATCTACATGTACTTTATTGTTGTTTATCCAAAGGTTTGTAAAAGAAATTTTTGACGGAAATGGATTGTTTTCTAGTTCGCCTGATTTAAAATAATTAATTCCTGAAATATTACCGAAAAATAATTGGCCTTTATCATTTTTAGAAATTGCCTCTGTAAAGGAGTTGGTTAGTAAGCCATCAAAATAATTATACTTTGTGGCAACCTTTGTTTTTACATTATATTTTAAGATTCCTTGAGAATTATTTAACCACAAATTAGAAGATTCGTCGCTAATAATTCCCATTATTTTTTTATTCTGAATGCCTTTTGCTTTTACAGATTTAAATTCATTTTCATTCGATTTTTTTAAAAGGAGCCCCGTATCTGTGCCTACATAAAGCGAGTTATTTTTATCTTGATAGAATGACCAAATCGAATTATTTGGAATTTTATAAGCCCCCGTCATTTTTTCGTTATAACTTTCTACAGATAATATATTTCCTGATTTGCCTAGGTTAATTTTAAATAATCCTTCAGAAATTGTTCCTACCCAAATACAGCTTTTTAAATTGTCTACTTTTAAAGAAAATACACGTACATTTCTTAAATAATCTAAATTTTTAAATTTTTTATGAATCCAAAAAGTGCTTTTTTTGTCTTTAAATAGCAGGCCTTTAAAAGTTCCAAAATATTGGTTTCCAAAGCCATCTTTACAAAAACTGGTGACTAATAAGTTATTTTTTTCAGGTGAATCTTCAAAAATAGGAACACGCTCAAATTCATCTTTGTTCGCTATTTTTTCTCTAAATAAACCACTTGTAGTAGCTAGATAAATTTTTCCGTTTAAGGTATCAACTCTAAAAGCCTTTGCATTTTTAGGAATATTAATTACCTTATTCGAATTCGTATCAAAAGAATAGATATAAAATCTACCTGCCTGTAATCCGTAATAAATTTTATCATTTTTAGAAAACAAGGTTCTAACATTTACTTTTTTTTCAATCGGCAGGCTTTTAAATTTTTTACTATCTAAGTTTGAGTATACTAAGCCTTTAGTATTTGAAATCCAAAGTGTATTTGTAGCATCTTTAAAAATATATTTTAATTGTTTGTTATAAAGATAATTCTCATTAGAATTATAAAAAGGCGGAATGCTTGAAACCTTTAAATTATCTAAAGAAAGATAAAGCAACCCACTATTAAAAGTAGTAATCCATAAATCATTATGTATACCTTCTGCCATAGAAAGTACATTACTGTCTATTTTATTTCTTTTAGAAACTAACGTATTGTTTATAATTTGATACAAACCACTTTTACCTGCAGCCCAAATTTGATTATTGGAGGTTTCTACAATCGTATTAAAGGAAATATTGTCAGAACCTTTTACTAAGCTGTATCCATCTTTATGACTAAGCCAAAGACCTCTATTGGTTGCATAAAGAATATTGCCATTCTCTAAAAGTTTAATTTTTTTAATATCAAACCCTGTAATAGGTGTTTGTAATATTTCTACCAAAAAAGATTGATTATTTTGAGATATTTTCAGCAAACCTTGTGTTGTAGCTGCAATAATTTCATCTTCAGAATTTTGATAAATATCATTAATAATTTCATAGTTAACAGGAACTTTAACTCTTGTAAAACTTCCTTTTTCTAAATTATAATAATTTAAGCCATACCCATCTGTACCAATCCAAATACGTTTATTTTTTTCTTCGAACAAACAACGCAGTCTATTACTTGACAAACTAGCACTGTCATTATTATCATGAAAGTAATTTTCAATTTGATATCCATCAAACTTATTCAATCCATCATAAGTCGCAATCCAAATAAAACCTTCAGCATCTTGAATAATAGAACTTACATCATGTTGAGACAAACCATCTTTAACAGTTAATGCGTTTAACTGCAATCTTTGAGCAGAAACTGAAGATAAAAAATTAAGAATAAATAATAGATGTATTACGTAGCTATTCATTTGTAAAAATTGAATATGTGTTAACTTTTATCAAAGAAAATAAATAAAAATGGAAATAAATACCTTAAATACTATTAAATATTCATTTTGTTACAATAGTAAAAACGATTGTTACATATCAAAACATTAACAATTAGTCCTTTTTTTACATTTGAACCGTAATAAATACAACCATTCTAGCAAGTAATTGTGAATGGAAAAAATTTAAGCTTTAAAGCCAAATATTATGAAAAAAAATTACCTTCTTTTAGCATCTTTATGTCTCTTTATAGTTACAAATATTTTTAGTACCGATAAATATGTTGGGACTACAGTAACTGATGGAGGTGCCACTTTAGGATCTGAAGCAAACCCATATCTCTCATTAAGTGATGCCATAACCGCTGCAATTGATAATGATAAAATAATTATAGTGGGTACCATAACACAAAATAGTCAAATTGCATTCAATAAAGCTCTTACTTTTGAAGGGGCTTCTAATGCCATGGTTCAAAGTACTGGTGCTAATAGATTATTTAATATTACTGCTGATGCTGCTAAGACCATTACATTTACAGGTATTACTTTTCAAAACTTCAATTCGGCTTTTCAGGGATCCGTTTTAAATAATTCTTCACAAACAGGGATGACCCTTACTTTTATACGTTGTAATTTCTTAAATAATTCAACATCCTCCGAAAATGGAGGTGGAGTATTTTATATTGCTCAAAATCCGACGATAAATTTTACGGGTTGTACTTTTTATAATAATGCTGTGATAACTTCTACAGCAGCCAATGCCAGAGGTGGCGCTATTCATTTTACCGGATCTGCAAATGCAACCATAACAAACTGTACGTTTTCTGAAAATAAAATTGCCAAAACAGGAAATTTTGAAGGAGCAGCCATAAGAGTAAATTCAAACAGCAACAATATAACGGTTCAAAATTCTCTTTTTTATAATAATAAAGCAAATAATGGAACAGGCCTCAATTCAGATTTTAATGGAGTTGGAGGAGCAACCATGAGTTTTTTAAATTCTCTTGCACAATACACAAATAATGTTGATACGGAGACGGGATCAAACATTACAGCCGATTTCACGAATACAACATTTGCATTTGTTAGTCCTAATTTAACATACAATGCTCCTAATTCTTTAACTGATGCCACTCCAATTGATTTTGGTAATGATAATAATGATGCTGGTGCTTGGGATTCTGGAATAAATATTTTTGAAGGAACTGCATCTATATTGTGGTCTGAAAACTCAAATTGGTCTAGTGGAACTGCTCCTATTGGAGATGGTACTGAAAATATTGCTATCATAGGTGCAATTTGTAATATGTTTACTGCTGGAGTAGCTGTTAATAATATTAAAGTAACTACTGAATTAAGAATTCAAGGTCAAAACGTATTTATTGTAAATGGAGAATCTGATGTAACAGGTATAGTGCGCTACTTTGCAAATCTACAAGATGATGCAGAAAATGCGAAAGCATGGTACTTAATTTCTTCCCCTTTGTCTGGAGAGGTTTTTGATGATGCATTTGCAGATAAAAATGATATTACTATAGGCAGTGCCACTAAAAGAGGAATAGCGACCTATAATCCTGGAGAAATAGGAAGTGCTGCTTGGACCTATTTCTCTGATACAAATAATAATATTACTGCTACTTCTGGACAAGGTTTTTCTATGAAAATAACGCCAGATGCAATTACTTTTGCTGATAATGGAGGAGAATATGCAGACAATGACGTTGGTTTTGAAGGAGACTTTACTACAGATAATGCAGGTGTAACTATCAATACGCCTACTAAAGGTTTTAATTTGTTAGGCAACCCATATGTAGCTCACATTAATAGTGCAACATTTTTAGGATCTACTTCTGGAATTGACCAATCACAAATTTGGGTGTGGAATCAAACATTAAACGGCGGAGATGGCGGGTATGAAGTTCAAATGTCTGGTGATTCTTTTATGTTGGCGCCTGCTCAAGGATTTTTTGTAAATGTAACGACTGCAGAAAGTCTAAATTTTGCGGAATCAAATCAAGCTACAACAGGAGGTACATTCCAAAAAATTGCTAGAACTGAATTAAAATTATTAGTTTCTGACAGCCAAAATAGTCGTTTTACAAAATTATATTTTTTAAATGATGCTACGAAAGGTTATGACTTTGGTTGGGAAGGAGAAGTTTTTGGTGGCGTTAAAAATGATTTTGAACTCTACACACATTTAGTAAACGAAAATCAAGGTAAAAAATACCAAAAACAATCATTACCTGCATCTGAACTTGAATCTTTAACCATACCAATAGGCGTCGTTGCTAATGCAGGTAAAAAGATAATATTTTCTCTAGAATTATCAAACTTCCCTTTAAATGTTAAAGTTTATTTAGAAGATAGATTAAACAATACATTTAATCGTTTAGACGAAACAAATACTTCTTATGAAGTAACTTTAAGTGAAAACTCTACTGGAGTTGGAAGATTCTATTTACATACAAATACAAAAAACGTCTTAAGCACTATAGATGTTGCATTAGAAAATATTAGTGTATTTACTACGAATAGAAATACTTTAAAAGTAGTTGGTTTGCCTTCTGGAACTGCTAATTTAAAGTTGTACGATATTTTAGGAAAACAAGTTATGCAAAGTGCATTTATTTCTACTGGTGTTAAAGAAATTTCTTTACCAAAATTCGTATCAGGTGCTTACATCGTTCAACTTCAAACAGAAGCTGGAAAATTAAACAAGAAAATCATTTTAGAATAATACAAACCACAACATAAAACTTATGTCATGAAAAAAAAGATAGAAAACACACAACAAAATGACCAAGAAATTACTCGTAAAGAAGCTATGAAAAAGATAGGAAACTATGGTAAATATGCCGCATTAGCTTCATTGGGTACTTATATGATTTTATTTCCACAAAAAGCGCAAGCAAGCAGCCCATCTGCTGTAGGTGCAGGTTTTGAATAATTTTTCATTCAATACATAGTATCGATTAAAAAATTATAAGATTACATATCAAATTAAAAAAATAAACTAATTATAATACTTTATAAATCCATGAGGAAATTTGTCTTTCTTTTAGCTTTACTTACATTGTCTACTACTTACAGTCAAAAAATTTTAAACTTAAAAGATTTTGAAATAGAAAAGTATAAAGACATTACTCCTATCGTAGTGAAAGCTTTAAAAAAATGCAAGGAAGAAGGCATCTCTAAATTAATTTTTCCAAAAGGAACCTATCACTTTTATCCCACTTTCGCACCAGAAAGATATTGTGAAATTACGAATAATGATAATGGTCTGAAAAGAACGGCTTTCCCTTTAATTGATTTTCATAATTTTGTGGTCGATGGAGGAGGTTCTGATTTTATCTTTCATGGTAAAATGATTCCTTTTATAATTGAAAAAAGCTCAAACACTAAAGTAACAAACCTAAGTGTTGATTGGGATGTTCCTTTTATGATTGAAGGTTTAGTTGTTGCAAATAATCCAACTACTAAAACTTTTGACATTGAAGTAAAAACTCCTTACCTAGTTAAATACGGTCATCTTTACATCACCTTAGAAAGAGAAGATTCGCCCTATGAGAGAAAATATGGAAAAAGATTTGCTTTTTGGGAACACTACAATTTAGAAGTAGGTCAAAATATTTTTTGGGACCCTAAAACAATGGCACCTTTATACAATACGAAGCAATATAACATGCCTGAAAAAGGAATTAATGCTGAAGAATTGAAAAAAGGATTGATTCGCATTACAACCAAAATGGAGAAACTTCCTCCTCTAGGATCTGTCATGGTTTCTAAAGGAGAATATCTCGAAAATAGAACAAGTCCTGCTTTTAGAGTTTTTAAATCAAAAGATTTGGAATTCAAAAATGTAAATGTATATCATGCAGGTGCTATGGGATTGATTGCTGAAAGATCAGAAAATATTACACTAGATAGTTTTAATGTAGTATTAAGAGAAGGTTCTGGTAGAATGATTACAACAACGGCAGATGCTACACATTTTTGTAATGTAAAAGGAATGGTAACCATAAAAAACTGTACGTTTGAAAACATGTTAGATGATGCTACTAATATTCATGGAACCTATGTAAGAGTAAACAAAATAATCGATGATTATACGCTTGCAGTAGAAACCTATCATCCGCATCAAAACGGATATTTATTTGGTGAAGAAGGAGATGAAGTTCAGATAATCGATCAATTAAATCTTCAGCCAACAACAGAACCAATGGTTTTAAAAAAAGTTGAAAGAGTTAATGAAAAAATATCTTATATCACTTTTGATAAACCCATAACCAACAAAGTACAGGTTTATGATGGAGTAGAAAACATTTCTTGGCATGCTTCGGCGATTATTGAAAATAATATTGTTCGAAACAATAGAGCTAGAAGTCTTCTAATTTCAACACCAAGAAAAGTTGTGGTTAGAAATAATCACCTATCGTCTCAAATGGCAAGTTTTAGATTAACAGGAGATTTAGGATTATGGAACGAATCCGGACCTAATGATGGCCTTTTAATTGAAAATAATGTAATTGAAAATGCTGTTTATGGTGGTAATGGACCACAATCAATCTTTTTAATTGACCCTCAGTATGTTGATAAAAAGAACTTTAAAGGAATGTACAGCAGAGATATTACAATTAGAAACAACACCATAAAAACGTTTGACAACTCTATTTTAGTAGCTATGTCAGTAAATGGTTTAATCTTTGAAAATAATACAATTATTCAGACAGATACATACAAACCTATATTCCCAAATGTAGACAATATTCAAATTATAAATTGTAATGATGTTCATATACAAGGAAATACTTACAAAAGACTGGATAGCAAAAAAGGTACTTTAAGTATTGACAAAAAATCAACTAATATTCAAATAGATAGAAAGGATTCATTTTATCAAAAGTCTTCTAAATAGACAATACTTAAGTAAATTTTATATTTAATATAAAAAACAAACCAAATGAATAAAAAAATTATTTTACTATTAACATTTGTTTTATCGTCTGCAGCTTATTACGGCCAAAAAACGGTAAAAGGAATTGTAAAAGATAGTTATGGCGACCTTTTACCAGGTGTTTCAATTTTAATTAAAGGGTCATCTCTTGGAACAGTTTCTAGTTTTGATGGAGACTATACAATTAAGGTTAAATCAAATAACAGTGTGCTTGTTTTTTCATACTTAGGATTAAAACCAAAAGAAGTTGAGGTTGGAAACCAAACAGAAATTAATGTTGTTTTAGAACCCGCAGAAAATTCATTAGAAGAAATTGTTATCATAGGATATGGCTCTGTAAAGAAAAAAGATTTAACAGGTTCTGTAGGAAGTGTAAAAGCAGAACAATTTGCAGAAACACAAACCACAAGTGCACTTAGCGCTTTACAAGGACGGGTGGCAGGTGCTCAAATAACAAGACAATCTGGAGAGCCAGGTTCTTCTGTAAACGTGAAAATTAGAGGAGCAAATTCTGTCTTTGGAAATACATCCCCGCTATTTGTTATAGATGGAGTACAAATTGATATTAATACGAATGAAGTTGCCAATGGTACTGGATCCCAATCTACTTTAGACCCTTTGTCAACAATAAATCCAAATGATATCGAGTCCTTTGAAATTCTGAAAGACGCTTCTGCAACCGCTATTTTTGGTTCTAGAGGAGCAAATGGTGTTATTATTATCACTACAAAATCAGGAAAATCAGGAAAATCGACCATTGAGTTTAATTCTATGATGACCGTTGGTGAGACTAGTAAAATTTTAGATGTTCTTTCACCAGAAGAATATATAACTTACCAACAACAAAGAGGAAACAATCAGTTCTTAGCTAGAGATTTAGATAATGATGGTATTTTTGAAACACCTAGGGATTTCACTCAATATGATTCATACAACTATCAAAATGAAATTTTAAGGACAGGAATTACAAGACAACATAACTTAAGTTTAAACACTGGTAATGATAAAACTAGAGTTTCTGCGAGTGCAGGTTTTTTAGATCAAGAAGGTATTGTTTTAAATAATGATTATAATAGATATACCTTTAGAACAAGAATTAATCATACCCATAACGATAAGTTACAATTAGGGGTAAATATGAATGGTGCTTTCTCAGAAACAACAGGTGTTGCTAGTAATGGTGGATTAGATAATTTTAACGGAATTACGCAGTTACTTGTTATTGCAAATCCATGGAGAATCTTAGATGAAGAGATAAATCAAGAACTAGATGAAAATATTTCTCCATTAACTCTTATAGAAGAAGCAGAAAAAGAAGTTAGATTATTTAGAGTTTTGGGAAGTATGTTTGGAACCTATAAGATTAATACAAATCTTAGCTTTAGATCTCAAATAGGTTTAAATTATTCAAAATCTAAATCTAAAGTATATTATGGCTCAAATACCAACTGGGGAAACCAATGGGATGGAAGAGCTATTATTAATGAAGTAGGTACCTATTCTTACAATTTTACAAATCAATTTAATTACAGAAAACGATTTAATAAGAATCATAGAATTGATGCATTGGCAGCCTATGAAGTAAGCCTTTATAACTTTGAACGCTTTTTAAATGATATTTCTGGTTTTGATATTGAGTCTTTAGGGTTTAATAATATTAGTATTGGTCAAACTCCCCTTAGCTATGAAACGTTGAGAACTCAAGCAAAAAGACTTTCTTATTTTAGTAGAGTAAATTACACTTTAAAAGATAAATATTTATTTACAGCAACTTTTAGAGCTGATGGTTCAGATAAATTTGGAGCAGGAAATCGTTGGGGATATTTTCCGTCAGGAGCATTTTCTTGGAAAACTTCTGAAGAAGACTTTATTAAAAATATTAAAGAAATTTCCAATTTAAAGATGCGATTAAGTTTTGGAGTTACAGGGAATGAAAGAATACCTCCTTACAGCTATTTTTCTAGTATGGAAAACGCTTTCTATGCAAATAATGGAGGTCAATTATTAGGAATTGCCCCATCGTCTTTAGCTAATGAAAATTTAAAATGGGAAACGACTACACAATATGATGCGGGAATTGATCTAGGACTTTTCGATAATAGAGTAAACTTAACTTTAGATTATTATGTTAAAAAAACAGAAGATTTATTGCTAAATGCGCCTGTTTCTGCTCAAAGCGGTTATGCAAATCAAGTATTGAATATTGGTGAGATTAGAAATAGTGGTTGGGAAATTAGTCTTTCAACAACGAATATTCAATCTGATAATTTTAGTTGGAGAACAGATTTTAATATAAACTTTAATAGAAACGAAGTAATTGATTTAGGTGGTGCAGACTTTATCCCTGTTGTGGTTCCTGGAGGATGGCTAACTTCACCAGGAAGAGTTATTGTAGGTGAGCCAATTGGAACAATGTATGGTTTTGTTTACGATGGTGTTTATCAAATAGATGATTTTACTTGGCAAAATGGCAGTGACACTGCTATTCCTCATGATTCAAGAAGTTATGTCTTAAAACCGGGTGTTGTAGACTCTCAACTTGCTAGCCCTATTCCAGGTGCAAAGAAATATAAAGACCTCTCTGGAGACGGAATTATTGACGAAAATGGAGATAGACAAATAATAGGGAATAGTATTCCAAAACATTTTGGAGGAATTACCAATACTTTTAAATATAAAAATTTTGACTTGAGTTTTCTGCTTCAGTGGAGTTATGGAAATGATATTTTTAACGCAGGTAGATTAAGAACTCATGGTTTTCAGCCATTTATGAATATAGAAAGAGACTATTATGACAATAGTTGGACATCCACAAATAATTCTAATATTTATCCGGAGTTTGGAAGAGTAGATGCCGTAACCTCATCTTATTTTGTTGAAGATGGTTCTTTTTTACGTTTACAAAATGTCAATTTTGGATATCAAGTGCCGAGAAAATTTATAGAAAATTATGGTGTTCAAGATTTAAAGGTATTTTTTGTTGGTACAAACCTAATTACCTGGTCAAATTATTCTGGTTTTGACCCAGAAGTAAGTTCAAATAACCCTTTAATGTCTGGTTATGAGCGTATCTCATACCCAAGAGTTAAATCTTTTTCTTTAGGACTAAATTTTAAATTTTAAAAAAAATGAAAAATATATTTTACATTATCATATCGTTTATTGCGTTTATTACAATTAATTCTTGTGAGGATCATTTAGATTCCGTGCCGTTTTCTTTTGTTTCACCAGATAATTTTTACAAAAGTGCAGACGACGCAGAAATTGGTTTAAATGGAGTGTATTCAATTTTAACAGCGGGATCAGTTCAAAATTTCGGAAATGCCTCGGGCTACAGAAGAGGATTAATGTTTATGTTAAATGGTGCTACAGATGAAGCAATCTTAAGAAATAATTTTAATAACATTACTTTCTCAGTTTGGGGTAATGCAAGCTTTACCAGTGAATCAACATTTATAAATGAAAATTGGTTTTTCTTTTATGCTGGTATTAACAGAGCAAATATATTAATTGATAGATTACAAAATATTGATGATTTTACCGATAATAGAAAGATTGAAATTGAAGCAGAAGCAAGAGTCTTAAGAGGTTTTTATCATATGATGTTATCTATGATGCATGGAGGTATTCCAGTTTATAACACCCCAGTTCATGACCCAAATCAAGAAAGACAATCTATAGAAACAGTTTATCAACAGGTGTTAAGTGATTTTGAATTTGGATACCAAAATTTACAAACTAGAGGTCCAAGAGAAAGCAGTATTAATAAATATACAGCTGCAGGTTTGTTGGTTAAAGCACATACTTATTTAGCAAGTTTTAAGAAAACAGGTTCCGTAAGTTTCCAAGATGTATCAATAAATAGTTTTGATTGGGTTGATGCGGATGCACATTATCAAAAAGCATTAGATTATACCACCGAAATTATAAATCAAAGTGGATATGAACTCATACCAGAATATGATAATTTATTCAGAGAAACTACAAAGTCTTTTCAATACAGGGAGTGTTTATTTACAGCAGAAGCAAGTTCTGATGCTACACAGAATGTAATTACGGTAATGGTAAACGGCTTTGTACCACAAGGTAATATGAATATTACAGGTGGTGGTTTTGGGTGGTATCGCCCTACATCAGAATTATGGAATAAATATACAGAGGGTGATATTCGATTTAAACACAATTTAACAGGAAATCTTCCTGCAAGCTCTTCGCAAGAAATTATTGATGGTGTCAATTATTATATCCCATTAGAAATTCAAAGTCCTAATACTGGGTTATATTGTATAGGGAAATACAGAATGATAGACCCAAAAGAAAAACTCGTTGCTCCTTGGGCCAGTTCACTTTCATTGCCATTGTTAAGATATGCAGATATTTTATTACTAAGAGCGGAAGCACAATATTTTCTGGGGGATGAAGGATCAGCACGAAGCACCTTAACAACATTAAGACAAAGAGCTGTGGCAGCATCAACTACGGTTCAAGATTTAAACTTGACGTATGTTAGACCAAATTTTTTAACAGAGCTTTTAGAGGAACGCTCCCGAGAATTGTGTTTTGAAAACTGGAGAAGAATAGACTTAGCACGTTTTCATAAATACGACGAAACCATTCAAAACTTATCAGAAACAGATGGTTTTTATAACGTAGGAACTGCTCCTACTATCAAAAATAATTGGCGCCCAGAACGTATTTGGTTCCCAATTCCCTTGCAACAAAGAGACTTAAACCAAAATTTAATTCAAAACAACGGATACTAATAATTAACTTTTAAAACTACAATTATGAAAAAAAATTATGTTACACTTTTTTTAATGATTTTTGCGACAGTTATAGTTGCTCAAAGAAACGATTTTAACAACAACGGTGGTAATCAAGAGTGGTCTAATGCTTCAAATTGGTCTCTAAATGCAGCGCCAGTAGCGACAGATATAGTTGGTTTTCCCACATTAATAGCATCCATTGTAAATGCAGATTTTACAGTAAAAAAAATTCAAACCACATTTGCAACGGCTGGTTCTACTCCAGGAGGAACTGTAAATATTTCTGGTGAGAGTACTTTAACAATTGATGTAAATGCAAATCCTGGTCTAGGAATAGAAAATGCTTCAAATAACGATGCTATACTTAGCTTTAATGGAAATGTTACTATAAATAACTCGATAGCTACAGGTTTTAAAAATACGATAATGAATCACGCAAATGGTGGTGGAAATGTTATACAATTTTCAGCGGGTTCTTTATTAACATTAAATACACCTTTAGAAGCAAGATCAAATTCAGGGGGTACCTATACCTTTGACGGTGTTCTTGCTGGTGCAGGTGCATTACGATTTAGTGCAAATACTAATATAACATTTGGAAACACCTCTGATAACTCTGATCGTACAGGAGATTTTGTTTGGGTTGGTGCAAACTCTGTAGTTACAGTAAATACTGCAGATAATGGTGTATTTGTGCCTAGTGGTCAAAAAATTCAAAGTAATGCTGACAACTGCAGTATCGTTATTAATGGAGCAAATGTTTATAAAGGAAACATAGGAGTTGATGGAAATCGAACACTCACTTTCGATGTTAATAAAAATCAAAATAGTATGGGCGAGATTCAATTCACAGGCTCAGGAACAGGAACACTAAATTTAGATATTGATGATAGTATTACAGAACTTTTCTTTGCAAATAGTTCTGAAATTGAATGGAATTCTGGCACTTTAAATATTACTGGTTTTAAAGAAGGAATTATAAAGTTTGGGACAGACAATACAAGTTTAACAGCAGCGCAGTTAGCGCAAATTAGTGCAGATGGTGTTGGTAATGGACAAACCTTAGCTTTACAAACTGACGGAACTTTGGTATTGGCTACTTCTTTGTCTATTGAAGATTATAACTATCAGAGTAAAGGAAGATTATCTTTTCCTTCTGTAATTTCAAATCAAAACTTACAAATTAAAGTACCAATTACTTCGTATACAATTTTCAATACTTTAGGCCAAAAAGTACAGAGTGCTTCAAACAAAAATGAATTTCAAGAAATAAACGTTGCTAATTTAAAAGCTGGTATTTACATCTTAACAATTGAAGGTAAAGTGTCAGAAAGATTTATAAAACAATAAATAAATGCGCCGTAGAAAGTTTACTATAAATGGAATTCAAATTTTAACTATTTGGATACTAATCTATACGTTTAGTTACAGCACATTTGCACAGCAAATAACTTTTGATCCAGTTCCAGATTTTTTTAGAATAAAAAGAGAATTACCATTAATAGAACTTTCTACTGCCACTACCATCAATGTTTCTGATTATGGGGCAATAATTAATGATGGCAATGACGACACTCAAGCCATTACGGAGGCTTTAAAATTTGCAGAAGATAATGCAACAGCAAGCAATCCTATAGAAGTAAAATTTGAAACAGGAGTGTATGATATTGGTAAACCATATATAAATAATGCTGATTTTGAGGCAAATGATGAAACTCATATATTTTTTATAAATAGAGCAAGTCATATTGTTGTTAATGGGAATAATGCAGAAATACTTATACATGATCCTTCAGTTGGGTTTATGAGAACTTCCAGTTCCGAAAACATCATCATAAAAAATTTTATAATTGATTATGATGAATTGCCATTTACACAAGGAACAATCGTGCAAAAAAATCCAGGGCAAAATAATTTCTATTTAGAAATAGACGCAGGTTTTCCGATGATGAATAGAGGACATATTAGAAATGCTCCTCAACGTTGGGGAATGTTAAAAAATGCCGATGGAAGTCTTAAAGAAGGGGCTCCAAATTTAATAAGCACTTCTGATGATGCTTTCCAATTTATTAGAGCAAATACTTTTCGTTATAGATTATCCAATCCTGATCATCTAAATTATATGGAGGTTGGCGACAAGTTTGTGTTTATAGCAAGATATAATGGTAGAACAACATTTGCCACGAATAACTGCAAACAAGTAACCTATTTAAGAAATACCTCTTATACTAGTGCAGCTGGTTCTTACAATGGATCTAATAATAAAGAATGGAATGTCTTAAACTGTAAATTAATATTTAAACCAAACTCTGGAAGGTTGCACACCGCAAACGCAGATTGTTTCCATATTAATAGTGGTTTTATTGGACCATGGATACAAGGTTCTACTTTTGAGGGTTACAGTGATGATGCTATGAACTTAAAACACACTAGAAGAGAAATACTTTCTGTGCAAGCAAATAACCAACTTACATTAAAATTTGATGTAGTTGTGGGTGATACTCTACGATTTTACAATCCAAGAGATGGAATCTCTTTAGGTACTGCAAATGTTACAGCAGTGCAAAATTTAGGGAATAATGAGTTTAGAACTACTTTATCGAATGCAATAAATATTACAACTATAAGCGGTAATGATCATCAAACTGATGATAAATGTTATATAGAAAATAGATCTAGCGAATCTTTTGTTTTAAGAGATAATGTTTTTAGAAATGCAAGACGATACGGCTTATTAATACAAGGCACCTATGGTATAGTTGAGAACAATACATTTGAAAACTTAAGTACAGGTGGAATAAAAATACGAAATGCCGCCGGTTGGGGAGAAGGTTTTGCTGCCAAACACATTAAAATACATAACAATGTTTTTAAAAATTGTGGTTTTGATACTACCTACTTAGAAGATTCTAAATCTGCCGCAATTACTGTTTATTTAGCAAAATTAGTAGCTAACTGTTCTGCAAATCAAACAATTTGTGATGTGGAAGCAATCGACTGGCAAGGCATTGAAAATGTTACCATAACTAATAACGATATAAGTTATAACAAAAAAGGAATTCACATGCAAAATGTAAATACCGGCTTAATTCAATGTAATACAGTAAATCCTAACACTTCTTTTTCCGGAACTGATTTAGGTAGAATCGTTTTAACCAACAACTCTAACGTTACTCAAGCAAACGATAATTGTAATTTGTCTGTTAATGAATTTAAAAAATTATGTTGGGATTTTAAAATAGACGAAAATAGTATTGATTTTAGCAATACCTGTGAAATCTCTCAAGGTAGATGGACAATTTATGACATTTCAGGTAAACTAATAAAATCTAAACTTTTTGAAGCTAACGTGCGTAAATCTAATAAAATAGATATTTCAAATTTGAATACTGGTATATACCTGTTTACTATTATTTCTAGTCAAGGAACCTTAACTAAAAAAATTTTAAAAAAATAAAAAGATGAAAAAAACACTTTTAATAGTATTATTATGTTTTGTTGGATTTTCGTCTTATGCACAATATAACTTCTCTTTACCAGATCATTTTAGAACTAAAAGAAACGTACCACTTTTGGATTTTCCAATATCAGTAGAAGTTAAACTGTCAGACTTTGGGGCATTTCCAAACGATGGAAAAGATGATGGTCCTGGGTTTCGAAAAGCTTTGGAGTATTGTAAAAAATGGGTAAAAACAGGAGTTGGTATAAAGCTTACATTCTCTAAAGGACGATACGATTTGTTTGAAGGAAAAAATAAGTTTCATTTAATTGAATTAAAAGAGGGTAACAATATTATTATCGATGGAAATGGTTCTGAAATTATTATTCATGACCCTTTAAAGGGTTTTTTATCAATTTGGAAGAGTAAGAATGTAATTGTTAAAAACTTAACCATTGATTATGATCCACTACCCTTTACTCAAGGAAAAATTGTGGGTGTAGATATCAAAAATAGTACTTTTGATTTTAGGATTGATGAGGGTTTCCCCAGTCTTAATATGGCCATGTTTCAAGATGCTAGCAGAGTATGGGGAATGCTAATGGATCCTGAAATTCCTGGAAAGTTAAAAGATGGTGCTCCGAATTATTACGCCTCTAAAAATTTTAAAGAATTAGAACTTGGTACTTTCCGAATAAAAATGCCTGGACCAAGAATGTTAAAATTTATGCAAGTCGGAGACGTGTATGTTCATGTAGCGAGAACCAATGGGAGTTCTATATTTAAAACAAATATGAGTAAAAATATTACTTTTCTCAATAATACTAATTTTTCCAGTCCAGCTGGTAGCTATGCCGCTATTAATATGGAAGAATGGAATATTATAGGATGTGAGGTAAAACTTAAGGAAGGCCGAATTCACAGTGCCAATGCGGATTGCATGCATGTAAATGGAGGTAAATTTGGTCCTTGGATAGAAAATTCTCTTTTTGAAGGATACAGTGATGACGCTGTGAACCTAAAAACCACTATGCGTCATATTCTTAAACAGATTTCACCTACAGAGTTAATGATGAAATATCAAGTGGTAAAAGGAGACATCCTGCGAATTTACAATCCGAGAGAGGGTAAATTAATAGGAATATTTAATGTTATCGAAAATAAGTTTTTAGGAGACGGAAAAATGCGAATTACGTTAGATAAACCTGTCCCAGTAGCCTTAAATGTTGGTGACACGAAGAAGAATGATATTGCCTATTTGGATAATCAATCCAATGAATCTTTTGTGATTAGAAACAATACCTTTAGAAATGCCAGAAGGTACGGAATTTTAATACAAGCCTCTAATGGTTTGATTGAAAGAAATTATTTTGAGAATTTAAGTCAAAGTGCCATTACACTTATCAATGGAGTTGATTGGGGTGAGGGTTTTATCGCTCATAATATCATAATTAACCAAAATATTTTTAAAAATTGTGGCTACGATGAAACCTACTTAAATGAAAAGGATTTTGCAACCATTCAAATGAGGGTGGTTAAATTGAAAAATCTGAACGCTAAAACCAAATGGAATGGAGTTACAACCGCTGATTGGCAAGGATTAGAAAATATTAAAATTACGAATAATATATTTTCTTATAACAAGAGAGCCTTATCAATAGAATCCTCAAATAATACTATCATAAAGGGGAATAAGTTTATGAGAAGCACTAATGACCTCTCCAAAGAACACGAGCTTATTTTTAAAAATAACAATACAAATTTGGACTTTGAAAATTAAAACGGTACTAAATCATAAAGTATTTAACTAAAATTCACTCTAAATTTATACACACTCTTTTACTTTGGGCTTGCTGATTTATCTTAAATCATATTTTAATAATTTGATTATTAGATAATTATAATCAATTTTTGTTATAATTTTATTGTGTAAATGCATTGTTTTTGGTATCTTTCTATCATAAAACGAGGGTGTAACCAGAACTCTGTCTGAATAAAAAAAAGTATTAAATTTATTCAAACAGAGTTGAGTTTACAGTCTGTTTAATTTTAGTACTATCTGGGTTAAAATCTGTACCAATAATAGCATGAGTTATATCTTCTATACCATAAACAATATAGCCATATCGTTTTCCTTCTAAAAGTGCTGCATTAGAAAGTGCAGAAATGTTAGCACCTAACTTTTCTGGATTCCAATTATTACCTTTAAATTCTACACATTCACTTTCTTTTGGTAATGCCTGTAATTCGTTAATAAGTTGGTCTATATCTTCTCTATTCATCGTTTAGTTACATACAAGTTACACTCAAAAGCACTTATTTTACTGGTATTTACGTGTATTTACATGAGCTTAGTTACATCACGGTTACATGAGTAAGTATTTTTTAAAGAAACATCTGCTTTAAAAAGACTTTTTTTTTAAGGTTTTACTGTTTTTTATTTTGGTAGTTAAGGCTTCTGTTTTTATAGTAACAGACTTATGACCTAACCCATTAGTTGGCTTATTAAATTATTTTCTAATACTTGTTCTGGCTGTGTTGTCATTTTTCTTTTTCTTTTTCTTTTTCTTTTTCTTTTTAAAACTTCGATATTTTTAAAGAATCTCGAAGTTTTAAACTATTTTATGCTTTATCAATAACTGATTGAATTGTTGCGATTTTATAAAATTTCGTTTTACTTTATTTACAGGAATCATATCTAAAAACTGTAAATCTACTAATCCTTTTAAATCTGTACGAGCAGTATAATTAGATACATTAAATCTGTTTTGTATTTCTTTGGTATTAAATACAACCTCTGGATTGTCGTAAACAATTTTTAATAATTGAGCTTGCCGCTCGTTAATGTTAGGTATTTTAATAAATCTTGCAATTTTAAAATGATTCTTTTGTTTCTCTTGAATGTAATTTTTTAAAGCATCAAAGGCTTTTTCCATTACTTTTAAATTATATGTAATAAAGTACGATAAATCATTTTCATCATTTTCAGTATAAATAAAAGCTTTTTCATACTGATTTTTTGTGTCTTGAATTATTTTTGAAATAGACAAATACTCTGTTAACCAATAGCCTTTTTTTAATAAATACCAATAAAACAAAGCTCTTGCTGTACGCCCATTACCATCTGTAAAAGGATGAATAAACCCTATCATAAAATGAATAACAATTCCTTTTAATAGTGGATGTATAAAATTATCTTTTTCTACTTCTTCATTAAAAAAAGTACATAAATCGTTTATTAAGAATGGTACTTCATTAAAACTTGGTGGTGTATGCACTACTTCGCTTTTTATATGATCTACCACATAAATATCATTACTTGTTCTAAAAGCACCTTCTTCGGTTTTAGTTTCTAGGGTATCTTTAGAAATTAAGCGATGTATTTCTAATAAGTTTTCGGGTGTTAAATTCTCTGTTTTATTTTGCGTAATGTGTTTGATTGTAAGGTAATTATTTACAATCATTTGTTCTGATTTTGTGTGCGGTTTAATTTCTTTGCGCAACATTTCTTTAGCACGTTTACGTGTAGTATTAGCCCCTTCTATTTGACTACTTGAAATAGCCTCTTCCATAATAGAACTTACTAAATAACGTGTTTTATCTTCTTCTGGTATGATGTTTTTTGCCCCCATATAACCACCAATATTCATATCGAAAAAATGCACAACCTTTTGTATATAATCGGTGGTTACATATTTAAAATTATGCTTACCGAAAGTGATGGTTTCTGTTTTAAGTAATCTACTAAGTTTTACAATGTCCCATAACTCTTGGGGTGTAAACTTTGTTTTTTTGTATTTTATTTTATCCCAATACAAATAATCATCATTAATAGATTTAATGATTTTTAAGGTTTCTGGTTCTTTTAAATTATTAATAACTTTTTTAGAGAACTCAAATTTTGGTACTTGTTCTATCATAGAGGTAAAACTACTAAAAACTTCGAGATTTATCAAGAATCTCGAAGTTTTTAAATGTTTTAATTATTGAAATTGCTTTTTGTTTGCAATAATTAAACAAACATCTTTTGTAACAAGCCTTTTTTAAAAGTTTTACTATGTTCCATTTTGGTATTTAAAGCATCTATTTTTAAATCTATATTTGATAAGAAATCAGCTATTTTGGTTTGCTCATCAAGTATTGGAATCATAACATTAAACGAACTTAAAACTTCTTTTGTAATAGTTTTAATTATACCACCTGGTGCTTTCTTTTTTTCAATTTCAAATAACAAAAACAAAACATATTTAAAATAATCTAAATTTAAAGGCTTTTTATATGATTGAAAGATTAACAATGTTCTATCTACATAAGAATCATATTAAGTTTTTGTAATTCTACCTATTGAACCTTGTATTGTTATAATTAAAGTACCCTTTTCTACAAATACACTTTGTTTAGCACCTAATTCGCTAATTTTATGTTTCGTCTTAGGTTTTAACAACATATTATCCTCTACATCGTACACTTGTACAAATGGAATACCATTCTTTTTATCATACCATTTTGGTAAACCATAAGGTTGTGGAAAACTACCTCTTCTGTAATTAGCTACCTCTCTCAATTGTTTCACTTCCCAATCTACAAAATCATTACCATCATCATTTTTAAACCTTAACTCTTGCTTAAATATTTTTTGCATTACCCCTTTTTTGTATTGCTCTAAAAAGGTTTTCTTTTTGGTGAGCTGGGTAATGGCATCATCTACATCGGTAAGGAAGGAGGCTATTTTTTGTTGTTCTGGAAGGGATGGAATTATAACCTTAATTTTTTCTACTTCTTTCTTACTAACTTCTTTAAAAGTAGAGCCATTAGCTCTTTTGTATAGTTCTTTTCGATATACTTTTATTAAATCAAATACAAATTGATTAGAATTATTTTTATTTACACTAAAGATTGAAAACCTTGGTTTGTCGTGCACTCTTCTTGAGCTATTTTGCTACTTCACCTATTGTCGCCCTTGTGGTCAGCAGAATAGTACCTTTAGGAAGTAGTGTTGCAGAAGATTTAGTTAAACCCAAATCTGTTATTTTCCTTTTACTTTCTGAAACAATATCAAATTTTATTTCAGTAGGTGTAAACCAATTTATTTCACCATTCCAATATTCAGCATTTGTAGTAGATGGTGTACCACCACCAACAACTTTAGCAATATTTTATATGTACTTTATTTCCCAATTTTCTTCAAACTCTGAAAACCTCAATTGAGGTATTAATTGTCTATCGTTCTGCATCATTTTAATTTTTAAAGAATTTATCTTCCTTCCATTTTAAAGGCTTATTTATGATGTACGCTGAAATGTTTTGAAACGATTTTTCGTTTCGTATCATATGGTCATGAAAAAGGGATTGCCACCCAAAATGGGTGTTTCCGTTTTTTCGTGCCATGGTGGTTACCGATGATTTAAACCCCCGTATTATGGATGCCAAATCTTTGGTTTGTGGCCCAAATTTGTTTACAACGTTTGGTGTGTCGGCGGCGGTTGGTGGTACGGTTGGGGTTGGGGTAGAGACGCAATGCATTGCGTCTCTAAATTCCGTTACCGAATCACGTTGCGTATTGTATATATTATCGCCAATAATTATAATGGCGTGAAAATGATTTGGCATAATTACATATTCGCCCATTTGCAAATTCATATCCTGCCTTATTTCAAATGTTTTTAACCCTTGTTGTTCTATACATTGCCCTAATTCATTTAATTTCATTCTGCTATTTTCAATTTCACCAAAAAAATGCGATCTATTAATGGTGCAAATGGTTATAAAATACATGCCGCTAAGGCTGTAATACCAATTTTGTAATCGGGCTGATTTTATGCGATATGTATTCTTAAATTTTTCAGACATGCGTACTACTATTTCTATATCCTTAGTTTTTTAATTCCCTCGAATTCTAGGGAATTAAAATTTGTGTTATTTATTTGTCCCCAAACACCTAAAAATAAAATTGTGTCTTTATTTTTTAACCAATTTTCTCACTAGTCTCCACTTAAAATAAGTTGAAAACCAGTTGATTAGTATTTCGTTCATTGACATTATTGTAATCTGATTTCATAAGTAACTCATTTAAAGGTGTTTTATCAATTAATGATGCTGATAAAATTTGCAAAATTTCATAATTTGAACGGTTTATTTGTAAATCTCTTGAGACTATTGAAACTAAACAATATGTTGCAATTGCTACATTGATTTGTATTCGCACAGCGTTTTCTGATCTGCCCCAAAAATTTTTCACTTTTAGATGTTGTTTTATCCATTTAAAGAATAATTCTACTTGCCATCTTTGTTTGTAAAGCAATGCATTATCACTTGCAGATAGTTTAAAATTGTTGGTTAAAAACACGAACGTTTTTTTAGTTTTACTATCGTGATATTTTACTTTACGAATTTTTTTTGGATAATTTTTAGAACTATAAAAACCTATTATTTTTCCAATTTGGTCATATTTAATTCCAGTAGTTTTATCTTTTTTTTTAGAATATATTCTTTTAAATTTAACATTAGATTTTGCTCGAACTACAAAATAAGCTTTTGCTTTTTCAATCCGATAAAGACGTTCATAATCTACATAAGCACGATCAAATATATAGTAAGCTAAAGGTTCGTAATCTATGACGTCCATAGCATTCACATCATGGATATTTGCTTCTGTAACATGAATAAATACAGGGATTTGAGTATTGACATCAAAAAGGGTATGCAATTTAATCCCTGCTTTTGTTTTGCGAAAATGAGCCCAACAAAATACACTTAAACACAAGTCAATTGTTGAAGAATCAAAAGCATAAATAGAACCTTCTATTTTAAAATTGCTAGTATCATTTTTGTTTTGAGCAATCTTAATTAAGTAGTCAGCAAACTCCTCAAATATTTTATAATTTCGATTCTCATTTGCTTTTGATAAATTGCGACGAGTTATACTTTTTCCAAATCCTAAATGATATGATTTTGATTTATGAGCATCAATAATAGCTATCAAATCTCTTAGACTTTCTCGTGCAGATAATTGACCAAACATCATACATAATAATTGATTCCAACAAGTAAAATGTTTGACTGATTTATTACCTGAATATTTAGCTGTAATTCTATCAAAAACACGTTGTGGAAGAAAATTCACTAATTGAGAGAAAATATATTTACCTTGATTCATATTCGTAATGTTGATTTACGAATATAGTAGCCATTTCAAATCGTCACGCTTCAAAATGAAACTTAAAATACAGATTTACAATAATTTCAATGAACTTTTTTTAGTTTTTAGTGGACACTAGTGAAATAATATTTAAAAATGCTTCGATTTTTCTAGGCATTTTTTGGTTGCAGGAAACTTTATACAAATATAAAGCGTCTAGTCTTTATAGAACATCGTAATCTGTTTATCGGAAATTTAACCCAATTCGTCAGAAACTCGTTTTTCTATCCTAACAAAATCGGCACTTTTGCAATGCTAATAAAAAACCAACCAAATGAAAGTTTTAAAAATTATCCTCTTTTTTTTCTTCGGAATTTTAACCACCTTTTCGCAGCATAAAATCAACGGAAAAATTGTTGATGAGCAAAATGAACCTTTGCCATTTGCAAATATCCTTTTACTAAAAACAGGAGAAAATGCAGCTCCAAAAGGAACCGTTTCTGATGAAAATGGAAATTATAGTTTTGAAAAAATTACTTCTGGAAAATACAAAATAGAAATTTCGATGTTGGGTTTTAAAACCTATAAAATTCCTGAATTTGATCTAAACGGAAATAAAACTTTCAACATCACTTTAAAAGAAGAAATGCAAACATTAAATGAAGTGGTTGTAAAAAGTAAGCGCCCAGTAATTAAACAAACTGCCGAAAAACTAATTGTAGATTTAGAAAAATCTGATATGATTAACACAAACCTACAAGATGTAATGAGAAAAGTTCCTGGTGTTCTAGTAACGAACAACGGAATCTCAATTGCCGGTAAAGGTGGCGTTCGAATCTTAATCAACGGAAAAACCACAGAATATATGGATGTTGAAACGTTATTACGAGATTTTCCTGCAGATAATATTGCAAAAATAGAAGTCGTAGAACAACCTGGTGCAGAATACGAAGCTTCTGGTTCTGGCGCGATCATCAACATCATTTTAAAGAAAAATGTAAAATTAGGAACGCATGGCAGCGCAAATACTTGGATTGGTGAAGACGAAGGTTTTGAATGGGGTGCTGGTTTTTCGATAGCGAGTTATAAAAACAAATTGAATTGGCAACTAAGCACAGGTTACTCTCAACCGACTTGGAGAGACGATTTGTTTTTAATTAGAACTGTGGGCGATGAAACCTACAATCAAGTGACAAGAGAACCTTATGACCCAGATAATTTTAGAATTGGTGGTAGTTTAGATTATTATATAAATGATAAACATTCTATAGGAATTGGAGGCACAATGAATACCAGAGATTCAGAAAGAATTGCCACAAGTAAAACCATTATTTCTGATGTAAATAATACAAATACGCTATTTTCTGAAAATAGTTTTGACAGACAACGAAGTAACTTTAATATGAATCCATATTACGAATATAAGACAGATACAGACAAGTTACTAATCGACTTTAATTATGTGGATTTTGTAAATGACAATACAAATCGATTGTCTAGAGCCGCTGGAAGTACGGTAAATTTTACAGACAGAAGGTACATACAAGATGGAAAATATAAGATTAAAACCTACAGAGCAGATTATACCAAAACATTTTCTGACAACTTTAAACTAAGCGCGGGTACCCGTTTTGCTGATGTAGGAACCGATAATGATTTAGAAACGCAAAGTTTAGAAAACACTAATTTTAATACAATTGATAGTTTAAGTAGTCGATTCGCAATTGATGAAACTATATTTGCTCTCTACTCTAAAGTAAATGCAAAATTCGGAAAATGGTCTTTTTCTGGCGGATTACGTTATGAAGACAGTAATACAGACGGAACATCAACCTTTATAAAAGACGGACAAATGGTGACTGAAGTTCAGAAGCGTCCCATTAAAAAAGTATTTCCAAGCGCATCCATCAGCAGAAAATTAACAGACATTTTAGGTGCAAGTGTATCTTACAGCTATAGAATTCAAAGACCAGGATATAACAGCTTAAACTCATTTCAACAATTTTTAGATCCATTTTCTGCAAGTGAAGGTAATCCAAGATTAACACCATCTTACACCAATAATTATCAATTTAATTTAACCTATGAAGGTCAACCTTTTTTTACCATTGGTTACAGCAAAACTGATGATGTAATTTTTCAATTGATTAGTCAAGATAATGCAACTGCACAAATTCGTCAGCAAGAGGTAAATGTAGAAAACAATGCGAATTGGAACTTTCGATTATTTGCACCCGTTAATTTTACTAAAGGTTTAGATGGCTATACAGGAATTATCGTGACCAACACAGATTTTCAATCTTCAACCTATGGTGTAGATTTAAACAAATGGAATTTGATTTGGTTTATTCAAGCAAGTTACCAATTGCCTTGGGATATTAATTTTGAACTCAGTGGGAATTATGGAACAGGAGCTTTAGAAGGGCAAATTGAAGTTGATTGGCTGGCTGAGTTAGATTTTTCTTTCGGTAAAAAGTTTATGGACGATAAACTAAAAGTAAATCTCGGTTTTAATAAAATGCTCAATAGAGGTTTTGTTGGTAATATTGATTACGGAAATGGAACTGCAGAAGTAGAAAGTAACGGTTCTAGACAAAATATTCAATTGCGTTTGGTGTATAGCTTTGGATCTAAATTTGGAAAGAAAAAATCTTCTAGAAATACAAACAGAGATGAAGAAAACAGAATAAATGACAGTAATTAATATATTTGTTTAATGAATACAAAGCTTGACAAGTCTGACTATATTATTCTTACTGTTTTTTACCTCATCAGTATTACCTTAAATATTTTTGATTATCTAGATCAAGATGCAACTTTATTAGAATATTTGGTAGATATTCCTATGTTCGTAATCACCTCTTTATCTGGTGTTTTACTATTTATGTACTTTATCATCCCAAGATTTCTTCTTAAAAAGAAAAATTATATTCTTTTCGCTTTGTATGGTTTGTTGGTCATCACATCAATAGGAATTATAGAAAGAGTTGTAGGGTTTTCTACTGGTAATAACGATTGGAGTAAATTTCCAAAACTAGGCAATCTAATTTTGTACGCCATTTTCAATGGCTCAGATTCAATTGGTCTTGCTTTAGGAATATTAATCACAAAGAAATTTTACGAAGGACAAACACAAATTTCTAAAATAAAAGAACAGCAAAAAGAAAACGAATTAAAGTTATTACGCTCTCAAATCAACCCGCATTTTTTGTTCAATAACTTAAATACTTTAGATAGTTTAATTGATAGTAATCCAGAAAAAGCAAAAGAGTACATCAATAAACTATCGTTAATTTATAGATATTTAATTAAAACCAAAGATGCTGAAGTAATGGAGCTTTCTAGCGAAATTGAATTGGCTAAGAATTACATCTTTCTAATTAAAACCAGATTTGGTAAAGATTATGAGTTTACAATTGAAGAAAATATGGCTTTGGTTGATAAATTTATTCCGACAGGTGCTTTGCAAAGCTTGCTAGAAAATGTGGTGAAACACAACAAATCTAATGGCACAAAGCCAATTAAAACCACGATTCAAATTAATGAAGGTTGGTTAATGATTACCAACACAAAATCGAAAGTAATTGCACAACAAGAATCTTTTGGCACAGGTTTAAAAAACTTAGAAACGCGCTACCAACTTTTGTCTGATGAAAAAATACAGATTTTGAACACAGATACTAAGTTTGAAGTTTTTATTCCGATTATGAAACTACAAGGAACTTAACTCGCTTGAAAAAAAGAAAATGAAAATATTAATTCTAGAAGACGAAATACCTGCATATCAAAAACTAACTAAGTGTTTGGATGCTTTTTTTGATGTAAAAATATCTCAAGATTGGGCACGTTCTCTTGTTGATGGAGCGCAGTTACTCAAAGAAAATACCTATGATTTTATTTTATCGGATATTCAATTGTTAGACGGATTGTCTTTTGATTTATTTAACAAAGTTACCATTGATACCCCTATTATTTTTTGTTCTGCTCATGATGAATATTTATTTCAAGCTTTTCACACAAACGGAATTGCTTACATTTTAAAACCCTATTCTCAAGACGATTTTAATAAGGCAATTATAAAATACCAATCGTTATTTAAAAAAGGCGATTACACTACTTTAGATGATGCCACAATTAATGTTTTAAAAACAGCATTACAACAAGAATACAATACCTACAAAAAGCGGTTTGTAATTAAAAAAGCATCAGGAATTCAATTATTAAATGCAGTTGATATCGCTTTAATCTCTGCTTCTGGAGATTTCTGTTTAGCAAATGATCAAGAAGGGAAAAGACATACCATTTCACAAAATTTAGGAAGTATTCATCAACAATTAAACCCTAAAAAGTTTTTTAAAATCAATAGAAGTGAAATTGTAAACATCGATTTTATAGAAAAAATTGAAAGTCATTTTAAAAACCGATTATTGATTTCTATAAAAAATTACAAAGAAAAAGTAATGACGAGTTCTTCTACAACTGCTGATTTTAGAAAATGGTTGGAGTGTTAAAATTATATAGAAACCTCACAGGTTTTAAAAACCTATGAGGTTTAGTGTTTTAATTTGCTAAAAGTTTTTCGGGTTGCCTACAATTTCCAACAAGTTTAGCCCAGATTGAAGCATTTGTTTGAGCTCTTTTTTGCTTTTTCTGCAAAAAAAGCGAGTGCGTAAAGCTGGAAATAGCTCCAAATAAAAACCCTTCTTGATTTCTCAAAAAGGGTTCTTTTTTTATGATGATGTGTTATTTGTTTATGTTAGCAAAGCTTAATCATTCAACTTTAAAACGGCCATAAAGGCCTCTTGCGGAATTTCTACATTCCCAACCTGACGCATTCTTTTCTTTCCTTTTTTCTGCTTTTCTAACAACTTACGCTTTCTAGAAATATCTCCTCCATAACATTTTGCAGTTACATCTTTACGCAGTGCTTTTGTAGTTTCACGCGCAATAATCTTTGCTCCAATTGCAGCCTGAATAGGAATATCAAACTGTTGCCTAGGAATTAATTGCTTTAACTTTTCTACAATTTTCTTTCCTATTGTGTACGCATTATCTGCGTGTAATAATGCAGAAAGTGCATCTACAGGTTGTGCATTTAATAAAATATCTACTCTTACCAATTTCGATTCTCTCATGCCAATAGGATGATAATCAAAAGAAGCATATCCTTTAGAAACTGTTTTTAATCGATCGTAAAAATCAAATACAATTTCTGCCAAAGGCATTTCAAAAATCAGCTCAACTCTTTGGGTCGTTAAATAAGTTTGATTGATAATTTGACCTCGTTTTTCGATACACAAACTCATAACTTGACCAACAAAATCTGATTTTGTGATGATGGATGCTTTGATAAAAGGCTCTTCTACTCTATCTAATCTAGATGGATCTGGTAAATCTGTTGGATTATTTAAAATGATAATTTCCTCTGGATTTTTCTTTGTGTAAGCATGGTAAGAAACGTTGGGAACTGTCGTAATAACCGTCATGTTAAACTCACGTTCTAAACGTTCTTGAATAATTTCCATGTGTAACATTCCTAAAAATCCACAACGGAAACCAAAACCTAAAGCGGCAGAACTTTCTGGCTGAAACACCAAGGAAGCATCGTTTAATTGAAGTTTTTCCATAGAATTACGCAATTCCTCATAATCTTCTGTATCTACAGGATAAATCCCTGCAAAAACCATGGGTTTTACATCTTCGAAACCTGCAATAATTTCTTTGGTTGGGTTTGCAAAATCGGTTATCGTATCTCCTACTTTTACTTCCTTCGCTGTTTTTATACCTGTAATTAAATACCCAACATCGCCAGTTTTTACAGATTTTTTAACTACTTGGGTTAATTTTAAAGTACCCACTTCATCCGCATAATATTTATTACCCGTAGCAACAAATTTAATTTCTTGGCCTTTTTTTATTTCACCATTAAAAACTCTAAAATAGGTTTCGATTCCTCTATACGAATTGTAAACCGAATCAAAAATTAAGGCCTGTAATGGTGCATCTGGGTTTCCTTTTGGAGCGGGAATTCTATCAATTATTGCGGTTAAAATATTATCGACCCCAAAACCTGTTTTACCACTGGCATGTATTACTTCTTCGGCGTCGCATCCTAATAAATCAACAATATCATCCGTAACCTCTTCTGGGTTTGCAGATGGCAAATCTACCTTATTTAAAACGGGAATAATTTCTAAATCATTCTCTAAAGCCAAGTATAAATTAGAAATTGTTTGTGCCTGTATACTTTGTGCAGCATCTACAATTAACAGCGCGCCCTCACAGGCAGCAATAGATCTTGAAACTTCATAAGAAAAATCTACATGCCCAGGAGTATCAATTAAATTTAAAACATATTGTTCTCCATTGTGCGTATAATCCATTTGAATGGCGTGAGATTTGATGGTAATTCCACGTTCACGCTCTAAATCCATATTATCTAATAACTGATCCTTTTTTTCACGGCTAGTTACAGATCCTGTAAAATCTAACAATCTATCTGCTAATGTACTTTTACCATGGTCTATATGAGCAATGATGCAAAAGTTTCTAATGTTCTTCATTCGTTAAATTTGAGTTGTAAATAGTTGGCAAATATAAGGGATTTAAAAAGTAGAAACAATAAAACATTTTTGCAAAGTATTACATGAACAGAGGCTCTTTTTAATCTTATCACTTAAAATAAGAAATACAAATTTTATGCTCAATATATTTATGGGAATGCTTTAACATATTAAATATATTATTTTGCTTACATTTAATACAATAAGTTGTAAATACATGTAATACATTATGAAAATGAAAATAGTTTATTTAATCTTGGGAGTATTGGTTTTGGTGTTTGTAGCTTCTCAAATTTTTTTTATGAGTAGTCAGAGAAATATTGAAAAATATCCTTTTAAAGTAGTAAAAAAGTACGATAATTTTGAAATCAGAAATTATGAAGCCACCCTTTTTACGGCTGTCAACCTAGGGACAAAAACGTATGACAAAGCTTCTCGAAAAGGATTTTCTGTATTAGCTGGCTATATTTTTGGAGGTAATAAAAAAGAGGAAAAAATAGCTATGACATCTCCTGTCGCTATGACTTTAGAAGATTCTACGACCATGATGTTTATGGTGCCTAAAAAATATACCAAAGAAAATTTACCAATTCCTAATGATGCATCCATAGAATTTAAAGAAATGCCCGCAAAGAAAATGGCTGCAATTTCTTTTGGTGGATGGGCTAATGATAAAAAAATTGAATTTTATAAAAAGAAGTTGACCGAAGCTCTAAAAAAAGAAGGCTTGCAATATAGCAACAACTTTTTGTTTTTTGGCTACAATGCCCCTATGGAAATATTCAATAGAAAGAATGAAGTACTTGTTGCGTTAGAATAATTTTACAGAAATTGCAGTCAACAAAAAAGTACAATGAAATTCATTTTACTTTTTTAAGTTTTGTAGATAGCTTTAATAATCTCGATTTAACTCGGCAATAGCGACGTGAAATTCTTCTTTATTCATTTTATCGTCACCAGATTTATCGTAACCTTTAATCATTTCACCAGCAACCATGCCTCTCAAGAAGGTATTTACGCCAGCTTCTTTTAGTAAGTCTTTAATTTCATCTTTATTTAAAGATCCGTCTTTATCTTTATCAAAAGCTAAAAACGCTTCTTCCGGAGATTTAAATTTAGTGGTAATTAGCGTATGTATGTCTTTTAAAATATTTTCTTTTGCTCCCATTTTTTTTGTATTATTTGATTAATTCTTATTATTCAATTCCTGATTCTTTAATTGCCTTTTGAAATTCTTCCCAACTTACGGTTTTGTTATTATTTTGATCAAAACTTTGTATCATAAATTCAGCCACCAAACCTCTTATGATTATATGAACTCCTGCTTCTTTTAATAAAAGTTTAAAGTCATCTTTTGTTAAGAACCCATCACTATCTTGATCATAATAATAAAAAGCTTCTTCGGGTGTTTCGAATTTACTTCGCATTAAAAACTCTATATTCTCTAGTATTTTTTCTTTTGTCCAAGCCATTTTAGCTTCGTGTCATTAAGAGATAAATAAATTACATCCAAATTATATTTCAGAATATCAGTCCTCTTAGTCCTGCCATTCTGCAATAAACAAGTTGGTATCTCTTGTTGTTATTTCAGAATATCAGTCCTCTTAGTCCTGCCATTCTGCAATAAACAAGTTGGTATCTCTTGTTGTTATTTCAGAACATCAGTCCTCTTAGTCCTGCCATTCTGCAATAAACAAGTTGGTATCTCTTGTTGTTATTTCAGAACATCAGTCCTCTTAGTCCTGCCATTCTGCAATAAACAAGTTGGTATCTCTACCACCTCCATTATTTCTATTGGACGAAAAAGCCAACTTTTTACCATCATTGGAAAATACAGGAAAAGCATCAAAAGTTTCACCGTGGGTAACTCTTTCTAAGTTTTTGCCATCCAAATCTATTAAATATAAATTGAATGGAAAACCTCTTTCCGCTTCAAAATTAGATGAAAATAGAATCTTTTCTCCTGAAGGATGAAAAAACGGACTCCAATTGGCGTTTCCTAAATCTGTTAATTGACGTAATTCAGAGCCATCTGCATTACAAATGTAAAGCTCCATTTCTGTAGGTTCTACCAAGCCTTCTGCTAATAAATCTTTATATGCTTTAATTTCTTCTTTAGTTTTTGGTCTTGAAGAACGAAAGATAATTTTTGTGCCGTCTGGAGAGAAAAAAGCACCTCCATCATAGCCTAATTCGTCTGTAATTTGTTTTACGTCAGAACCATCAATATTCATTGTATATAATTCTAAATCGCCACTTCTTGTAGATGTAAACACAATTTTGTCCCCTTTGGGAGAGACTGTTGGTTCTGCATCATAGCCTTTTTCATTGGTCAATTGTTTTACGATATTGCCTTCTAAATCTGCTACAAAAATGTCGAAACTATCGTAAACTGGCCAAATGTATTTTCCGTTTTTACGCAAAGGAACTTCGGGGCAATTATCATCAACCAAATGTGTAGATGCATAAATAATATGTTTGTTATCAGGTAAAAAATACGCGCAAGTAGTACGTCCTTTTCCTGTAGAAATCATTGGTGGCATTTTGTTTTTAAAATTTTCATCAGCATTCATTAAAAACATTTGATCACAACTAACATTCCAATTTTTATAATTTGATTGAAAAACTAATTGTTGATCATCAAAACTCCAGTAAGCCTCTGCATTATCGCCACCAAAGGTTACTTGACGCAAACTTTTAAAATGTACTTCTTCCGGATAAATCAAAGAGTCTTTCAGCGTGGTAATTTCGGATGATTTATTTTCTGATTGCTTTTTTTCTGTTTTACAAGAAACTAATAATAGTCCCAATACAAGTATAGAAAGGATTCTCATTTTATTATTTATTAATTAACTTTGCAAAAATAATATTTATCATCATGAGAAACCTGCTATTTTTAATCTTTTTCAGTTTTTTAATTTCCTGTAAACAACCTATCAATCAAGAAACTAGAATTAAAGAAGACGTTACTTTTTTAGCTTCTGACGATTTAGAAGGAAGACAAACAGGCACAAAAGGTGAAAAGAAAGCTGCCTCTTACATCTCTGAACGCTTTAAAGAATTAGGATTACAACCAAAAGGAACAAAAGATTATTTACAACCTTTTACCTTTAAACCAAAAACCAATCCTCATGACGAAGTAAAATTTGATGTGAATGGAGATGGAACAATTACAGGTAATAATGTGGTAGGATTTATAAATAATCAAGCTGAAAATACGATCATTATTGGCGCGCATTATGATCATTTAGGCTATGGCGGAGAAGGCTCGTTATACCGAGATTCTATCAAAGCCATTCATAATGGTGCAGATGATAATGCCTCTGGAGTTGCTATTTTATTAAATTTAGTTTCAAAATTGCAAGCGAAAAATAAAAGCAACAATTATCTTTTTATGGCTTTTTCTGGCGAAGAAATGGGACTTTTAGGTTCTAATTACTTTGTAAAAAACCCAACAATCGATACTAAAAAAGTGTCTTATATGATTAATATGGACATGGTGGGGCGTTTGAAAAAAGATTCTGCATTAGCAGTTTACGGCACAGGAACCTCACCAATTTTTAAACAAACATTAAAATCTCATAATTCTAAGTTTAAATTAATTCAGCAAGAATCTGGAGTTGGCCCTAGTGATCATACTAGTTTTTATTTAGCGGATATTCCTGTATTACATTTTTTTACTGGGCAACATGAAGACTATCATAAACCAGGTGATGATTCAGAAAAATTGAATTATGAAGGAATGGAACTAATTTCCGATTACATTTTTAACATCATTACGGATCTTGACAATAATGGAAAATTATCTTTTAGAAAAACAAAAAATGAAAGCGAAGAAACACCGCGTTTTAAAGTTGGTTTGGGCGTAATTCCTGATTACATGTTCGATGGAAAAGGCATGAGAATTGATGGAATTTCTGAAGAAAAGCCCGCTCAAAAAGCTGGTTTAAAAAAGGGAGATATTGTGATACAATTAGGAGATAGCACCGTTGTGGATATGATGAGTTATATGCGAGCTCTGTCTGTTTTTGAAAAAGGAAATTCTACAAAAGTTGTGGTAAAAAGAGGAAGTGAAGAGGTTGAAAAAATAATTAACTTTTAGAAAAAAGAACCCGATACTTAAAAAGTAAAAAATATAATAATACCATCTCCTAATCAATTAGAGAGCTACTATTATTAAAAAGTTAAACTAGCATGAATGTGCTACTTATATTTTAACCTAAAGGAAGCCACAATACCTGAAATAGCCCCAAATAAATGCCCTTCCCAAGAAATGTAAGGGTAATGTACAGATGGAAAAATTCCTAAAAACAAACTACTGTAAATTACTGCAATTCCGATAGAAATAAGCATAGGAACAATTTTTTGTTCCGAGAAACCGTTTGCAATTAAAAAACTTACCAACGCATAAATTAATCCGCTCGCACCAATATGGTTAGCATTTCTTCCCAATAGCCAAACTAAAGCTCCTCCTAGTAAAATACTTATTATAAGTACTGAAAATGCTTTTTTAGGATAGAAAGCATACAAAACAAAAAGTAACGTAATTAACGGCAATGTATTTGCCACTAAATGACTAAAATTTGCATGTAAAAAAGGACTTGTAATAATACCAATTAATCCTTTTAGTGATCTTGGCACAATACCAAATTGAGTGATTGGCAGCATTAGACTAACGATAAAAATGAAGTACAACAGCAGAATTGTTATTGCAATATTTTTAATGTGTTTTTGCATTTAATCAATAGCTTTTCCGCAATGTGGGCAATTGCATTGACCTTCTGCCTTTTTCTGTTCTTTTTTTTCATTCTGAATTTTTTCAATAAAAGCAGAACTGATTATTCCTGTAGGTAATGCTACAAAGCCAATACCAATTAATGCAATTACACCACTCAATAATTTACCCAAAGGGGTTACAGGGTATACATCTCCATACCCCACTGTTGTTAATGTGGCAATTGCCCACCAAAAAGCATCTCCAATGTTAGCAAATTGTTCTGGTTGATCGTCATGTTCTATATAAAACATTAATGTTGAGGACAGTACCATTAAAACAAAAATTACAAAAATGGTAATGGATAATTCTGATTTGGTTTCTTTTAAAATATAACGAATGGTCTTTAAAGATTTTGAATACCTGCTTAACTTAAAAATTCGTAATAATCTAAACAAGCGCAAAATACGAACAACACGCAAATCAATCGGAAAAATAAAAGGTAAATAAAAAGGAATAATAGCAATTAAATCGATAATACCTAATGTAGAAAAAGCATAATTTATACGCTCCCTTTTATTTTCTTTTGTTTTGTCAGACACCCAAATACGAACAATATATTCTATTGAAAAAATGACAACCGAAAAAATTTCAAAAGCATTAAAAAACCATTTGTAATTGGCATTTAAACTCTGGTAAGACTCTAAAATTAAAGCAATTATATTAAGTATAATTAATCCATAAATAAATTGAACAAAATATTTATTATGATTTACAAACTCTCTAACTTTATTTTTCATAACAGGCTACTTTCAGTTTTAAAAAGAGTTAATTTTTCTTTATTGCAACTACTTAATTCTATATACGTTTTTTTATTTTCTGGAAAGGTATGAATCGCCAAATGACTTTCACCCAAAAGCCAAAAACAAGTATATCCTTTTTCCGGGAAATAATGTTCATGAAACTGTAAAATGGTAAATCCAATTTTTTTTAATAACGCATCATACTTATTTTTTAAAGTTTTTGGATTCGTGCAAGTTATCCAAAAGCGATAATTATAAATCTGAGCGTCTATTTGTTTGTATTCCATTTTAATCTATGTCTCTTAACTAATTTGTAATTTTAATATAAGTCCCAATTACCCTTTAAGTAATATTTATACAAAACAGGATTGTGAACGCTGTTTACTTCTACTTCACCTTCAATAGCATAAAAATCTTTACCAAAAGAAGTAATAAGTTGCATGGCTTCGTTATTAAGCCAATTGGTATTTTCAAATTCTAAAGATTTTAATCGCTTTTTTAAAATACCTGGCTCCAATTTATTTTTGGTTCCTAATATCCAACCCCATTCTCCCATAGAAATAATTTGATTATGAAGTTTTGCGGTTGTAAAACCAGCACTTTCAATGGTTTTATTAATGCACTCATAGGCTTTTGTAGCAAAATATGGGCTACCTGCTTGCGTTATAATAAATCCATTAGGTCTTAATTTTCTATAACAAAGGGTATAAAATTCTTTTGAATACAACCTGCCTAATTCAATATTTCTTGGATCTGGTAAATCTGCAATAATAATATCATAAAAATCGGTGGTATTTTGTTCTAAAAAAATATAGGCATCTTTATTGTAAATAGTTACTTTTTTAGAATTTAGACTCCCTAAATTAGTTTCAATTAATATTGGATGGTTTTTTCCTAAATCAGTCATGATAGGGTCTAAATCTACCAAATCTATTTTTTCAACATTTTTATATTTTAAAATTTCGCGGACTGCGCAACCATCGCCCCCTCCTAAAATCAAAATACGCTGAGGTTTGGCATGCAGTTTTACAATAGGATGCACCAAAACTTCGTGATACATTTTTTCATCTAACGTACAAAATTGCAAGTTCCCATTCAAATATAGCCAATGTTCATTTTTCCATTCTGTGATGACTATCTTTTGATATTTAGATTGTTCTGCATATACAATTTTGTCTTTGTATTTTTTTTGTTCTCCCCATTTTATTACTGGGTTTGTAAATGAAAGTCCGATAATTAAAAGTATAAATGTAGCACTAAGGCTTATTTTTAGGTTAAAATGTTTTTTTGAAGTTAACTTATCTTTAAAACGAAAAAACACAATAACTGCTACCAGAAAATTCACGATTCCTAATGCAAAAGGGGTATATGTGAGTCCCAAAATAGGCAACCCAATAAAAGCAAAGAATACACCACCCAAAAGGCTTCCGTAATAATCTTTTTCTAAAATGGAAGAAATATTACTTTTTAAATCTTCATACTCTTTGTTTATACGAACTACTAAAGGAATTTCTAAACCTATCAGCAAACCGACAAGCATACTTAAAGCGTAGATTACAATTCCGTAATACGTCGTAAATGCTGCCAGCGTATATACTAAAACAGATGAAAAAGCAACTAAAATAGATAACGAGATTTCAAGGATTAAAAAATTTTGAATTAGATTTTTGGTGATTAGTTGGCTTAACCTACTTCCTAATCCCATGCAAAAAAGCATTAGAGAAACAATCATTGTCCATTGAAAAATGGAGTTTCCAATAAAATATGTTGCCAATGTTGAAAGTATATATTCAGCAACAATACCAGCAAAGCCAGTGGCGAAAATAGCTGCTTTTAATACAAAAGAATTTTGTTTGAAAAATTTCAACAGTTTGTTTTTTGAAATAAAAAATTAAACACACCAAGCAATTAAAACAGCAGAACCTACATATGCAAAAGCCTCTATAAGACCCGCTCCTAGATTTGGTTTTTCTTGATTTACAATTTCATCCGTCAATTTTTGACCTGGTAGTAAGATATTATCTGCAAAAAAACGCATTATAGGGAGTAAAACGGAACCAACTATCATTTGAACAGAAACACCAATTAAAGTAGTAGTCCAGTCAAAAAAAGGTTCTATTAATGCGTTCATGATAATAATTCCTAAAGCTAAAATAGCCCCTGCAAAAGCAACACCTGCAGCAACGTTGTCTTTTTCTATTTCATCATGAATATTGTAATTTATCCACAATCCATAAATTTTTGAAGCTATGATAAGCATCACATTTCCTAATAACCAATAAATTACAAAAGTTGTTATTCCTTCTACAATACCATTAGATTCCCCAAGTAAAGCTCCGTATAAAATAAGACCGTTGGCAATATATATTACAGCGGTTATAATTCCTGTACCTTCATTTTTATCATCAATAATTTCTTTTTTTATATGAAAGTTAGGCAAGATAAATTTATCACCCAAAAAATTAGAAATTTGTAAAAGGATAATGGATAAAATACCATAGATAAAAATATGTTGAATATCTGTCCAGAAACCATAACTTTCACCCACAACACAACCTCCAATAGTAATTAAAACTCCTGTAAAATACCCTACATAAGAAAGGATAAATGCAAAATTGTCTTTATCAACTAATTCTTGCTGAATGTTTGTTTTTAGATGTGTAAGTTTAAATAATAACTTTCCTATGGTAAAAATAATAAGCCCAGAAAATATATAACCTCCAGAATGAAGAAGTTCAGTAATATTGATATATTCGTTCATTTGATATTTTTAAAGATTGATATGCCCTTATTTTCCAAAACCACCACTTCTAGATCTTGTAGAAGAACTGCTATAAGCGTTGGAGGTTCTGGTTGTTTTGTTCGTAGAATTTGAATAGCTTCTGTTCGATGAATATCCAGAAGACCTCATAGAAGAAGCACTTTTCTTTACATTACTCTGTACTCTTTGCTTAAAACTCTCTGGTTTTTTTGCCCATGTAGAATTCGTATTTTTGTAATTCTTTGTGCCATATGTATTGTTTCTTCCGTAAAAATTTCTACTTCCTCGATAGCTTCCATAATCATCATAATCATACCTATAATTTCGGTAACCAGAACCCCACCCAAACATAGAGCGCATAAAAGCGTATTGTCCGTAAAACGCCCAAAAAGAACTTCCATTCGAATTCGTTTTCCATTCTCCATAATTAGAATTCCCTACATAGTTGTCATAACCAGCAGGAGCTGTTTTTTTATCTAAAACTCCTTCTTTTTTCGAGAGAATAGTCATTCCCAGATCATTTTGATGTTTTTCAAACGTAATAGGAGTCACTTTTTTCCAGTCTGTATTTACGATTTCAAAATCATTTTCAGTTTTTTCTGAAGATGCCTTTTGAGTTTTTGGTATTATAATTCGATATTTGTGGAAATAGCTATTTTTACTCTCATCATAATTCATATCTGCTAGAATTACACTAAAATTTTGTTGATCTATATATGTTGTGATTAAATTATCTACAGGAGATTTTATATAGGTTCTCTTTTCAGAAGAATTTCCGCAGGAAGATAGTATAAAAAACAGGGTAATTATTAATGTATATTTTAGCGTGTATTTCATCAATATTTAATTTGGTATAAAGTTACTAATTTTCTTCTTTAGGTAGAATATTATAGATACTAGATTCAGGAATAATTTGACCCACACTAGCTTCAAAAGATTCATCACTATATTGCTCTATAGATAACACTTTTTCTTCATCTTCGTCTATATAATCGTATGACACTAATTCTGCCCAAGTTTCTTGGTCTATTTCTTTCGTATAACCTGGTGCTTTTTCATCTAGAAAATATTTAATTCCTTCAAAAATTATCTTTTTAGGTGGTTTTTGTTTTTCATAAATAAAATCGGTGACCTCTTCTCCTAATTTTCTGATTTTTATTTTATCCGATAAAGTTACTGTTAATCCTCCATCATCTTCAAGATGAAGGTATTTTATAATTTCTCCATTTTGAATTGTAAATTCTCGAGTAAAATAATTACCTCCCCAATCGTATTCAAAAACAGCAGTAACCGTCCAATTTTCAGTATTATACTCAAAAATATAGCCTTTTCCTAAATCTCTAACAGTTATGTTTGTAGGGTCAAAATGCCGCTCAGTTTCTTTTTTTTTGAAAAAGTTGAATATTCCCATTGTTCTTTTTAAAATATTTAAATAAAAAAAGACTTAGTGCCACTAAGTCTTTTTTTAGATTAAGATTATGACAATCCCATTTGTCTTTTTAACGCTTCTAAATCGTTATTTGCACTCAAACTTGTAGTATCTAAAACTTTATCTATTTCGTCATCTACACTTTTAGCTTCATTGGCAATATCTCCATAGGCACCTGCTAAAGCTTCTTCTTCTTCTACTTTTTCTTTCATTTTTTCTAGCATATTTACAGTACTAGAACTGTCTATACCCGCCATCTGCTTGTTTAAATTCTTGGTAGCATTAGCAACTTTTACCCGCGCTTTTAATGTTTTTAATTCGTTTTCCCATTTGCTAATGTTCACACGAAGTGAAGATACATTTCTTTCTAATTGAGAAGTTGATTGCGAAAACTTTTCAACTTCCATAATCGTTCTATTTACCTGCGCTTGGTTTTCCTCTTTTTTCACTAAAGCCTCTTTTGCTAATCGATCTCCATCTTCTGCGGGTAATTCGTTTTTTTGAACCTTTTGTAAAATTAGCATGGCTTTATTTTGATAATCCTTAACTATAGCCTCAAATTGTTTTTTGTCATTTTGTGAGCGAATTAGCATTGCTTTTACTTGTGCTAAACCTTCTAGCGCTTTTGTTAAATCCCCTTTCATATCTCTAATGCCTTGTTCAGTCATTTTAATAGGGTCTTCCATTTTGTCAATAGCAGAATTTGCCTCTGCTTTGCCAACGTTAAATAATCGTTTAAAAATATTCATAATACTGTCTTTTTAATGTTTGAATTTTAATATTTTGAAAATTGTATAATATTTTCGGAATATTCACTTAATAAAAGGCTTAATGAATTTATAGAACCTTCTAGCTCATTTAAATCGATATTTTCTATTTGCAGTGTATCTCTAAAAATTACTTTTTGCCCTGTTTCATCTAATACAAAAGCGCCATGAACAATATCTCTGTTTTTTTGCAATAATTCTCTAAAAACTGTTTCGTTCGGGTGATTAATTTTAAAAATATATTGCTCTATGATTAAAATCGGATCAGCAACTCCAATAATAAGATTGTTGATGCCTTCTTCAAGATTTTTGATAATTAAAATCCCTTCCTTTTCGTCTTCGTGAGTAACTGCGTAATTTAATTCTAAAAGATAGTCTTTAATGGTATTAAAATGATTCTTCATAAGTGTGTTTATTTGCGCTAATATTACAAAACACTTTTTAATTCTTTGGTGTTTTTTTAGTCCTTTTTTTAAATTATTTGCTAATTATTTTAGTTTATTCACATAGTTTCTACTCATTTTATTGATTTTATTTATTAATTTTGATTCAAATGTAGCAATAAAATTTTAAATTGCAAATAAAATTAGCAAAATATGTCTTTTTTTGGGAAAAATATTAAGAAAATTCGAGGAGTAAAGAAAATGAGCCAGCAAGTATTTGCAAATTTATTTGATTTAAAGAGAGCTACATTAGGGGCTTATGAAGAAAGAAGAAGTGAGCCTAAGATAGAAACCATCATTAAAGTTGCTAATCATTTTAGTATTTCTATTGATGATCTTTTAACCAAAGAAATTACCATCAATCAATTATTAAGCTTTAATATCGGAATTACAACAGATTTAAATCAGGTGGTGCAAACAACATTTTCATCGGTTCCATTTGTAAATGAATTGAATAAAGATTTTTTCATTTCAGAATTTCCTACTTCCAAAAGCTACCAAAATTTACCTACTGTACAAATTCCGATAAAAACCGAAGAAGGCCTGTTAGCGTTTTCAGTTCAAGATTTAATGATGGTGTATAAAGAAGAAGGCTTATACCCAAATGATACTGTTATTGGCGTATCAACATCAATTTCAGAAGTAAAAGAAGGAAGTGTTGTGATTACTTTGTGGAACGATCGTTTGTTTGTAAGAAGGTTACAAAAAAACGATACTAGTTATTTATTTTTAGCCGATCATGTGCATATTCCTCCAATAACAGTTAATAAAGATGATGAACTATTTGTTTGGAAAGTAACCTCAGTGCTGCTCAATAGATATCCTAACTTTGCCTCTAAACTTGAAGACAGGATTGATACTATGAATAAACAATTACAACAAATTATTAAAGAATAATTAAATTTTTAATGCTTAATTTTGCAAAAAATAATACGTTTTGACAAAAATAGGCAATATTCAACTTCCAGATTTCCCTTTATTGTTAGCACCTATGGAAGATGTTTCAGATCCGCCATTTAGAGCTTTGTGTAAAGAAAATGGTGCAGATGTAGTGTACACTGAATTTATTTCATCTGAAGGGTTGATTCGTGATGCTGCAAAAAGCCTCATGAAACTTGATATTTATGAAAAAGAAAGACCTGTAGGAATTCAGATTTTTGGAGCTAACTTAGAATCGATGTTAAAAACGATTGAAATTGTAGAAAAATCGAATCCCGATATTATTGACATTAATTTTGGTTGCCCTGTAAAAAAAGTAGTTTCTAAAGGTGCAGGAGCAGGAATTTTAAAAGATATTGATCTCATGGTTTCCTTAACCGAGGCCATGGTAAAACACACGAATTTGCCCATCACTGTAAAAACACGTTTAGGTTGGGATCATGATTCTATTAGAATTGTAGAAGTGGCAGAACGTTTGCAAGATGTGGGTTGCCAAGCCATTTCTATTCATGGTAGAACTCGAGCACAAATGTATAAAGGTGATGCGGATTGGAAACCCATTGCCGCAGTGAAAAACAACCAAAGGATGCATATTCCTGTTTTTGGCAATGGAGATGTTACTACGCCAGAAAAAGCCATGATGATGCGTGATGAATATGGTTTGGATGGCGCCATGATTGGCAGAGCTTCTATTGGCTATCCTTGGTTTTTTAAAGAAGTAAAACACTTTTTTGAAACCGGAGAACATTTACCTAAACCTACAATTTCTGAAAGAACGCAAGTTGCAAGAAGACATTTACAAATGGCTATTGATTGGAAAGGCGAACGTTTAGGGGTTGTAGAAACCAGAAGGCATTATACCAATTATTTTAAAGGAATTCCACATTTTAAAGAATATAGAACTAAAATGGTTACTTCTGATGATCCAAAAGACGTTTTTGAGGCTTTTAATGAAGTAGAAGCTAAATTCGGAAATGCTACTATTCCTTTATTCTAAAATTTTCCACAATTATTTCTGCCTCAGTAAGGTTTTTATCAAAGTTATTTTTTTCATCTACTAAGCAGCGAGACACAAAATATATTTATAATGCCTAATCTCTATCACCTAAAATTTGCATTCCCCAATATAACAACATCGCTAAAGAACCCAAAGCCGCCACTAAATAAGTTCTAGCTGCCCATTTTAAAGCATCTTTAGAACCTTCAAATTCTTGTGGAGTTACCATATTTTTGTTTTTTAGCCAAACTAAAGCTCTGTTACTTGCATCATATTCAACAGGCAATGTAATAAAACTAAAAATTGTTGCTAAGCCCATAAAAACTAAACCTGTAACAGCAATGTAGAACCCTAAGCCCGTGGCGCCCGAGGTAGCCCCTAAAATAATTCCACCAATAACCAACCATTGAGAAAATTTAGAGGTAATACTCACAATAGGCACTAATTGAGAACGCATGGTTAGATAACGATATGCTTTTGCGTGTTGTACGGCATGGCCAACTTCATGCGCAGCTACAGCAGCAGAAGCGGCATTTCTTTGACTATAAACGGATTCACTTAAATTTACTGTCTTATCCTTCGGGTTATAATGATCTGTTAGTCTTCCAGGAGTAGAAATTACTTTTACATCATAAATACCATTATCAGAAAGCATTTTTGTTGCAATTTCCGCCCCGTTCATTCCATTTCTTAAATGAACTTGAGAATACTTCTTAAATTTTTTCTTCAATTGATTGCTTACAAACCAGCTTAGTATGGATATTGCACCAATTAACATATAGAATCCTATCATAATTTATTCTTTTAAAAATTGTATTTCATTTTTGTTTGATAAATTTACAACATTAAGTATTCCAACTTTTATGTTTGTGCATAAAATTTAATTGTTGTCATACAGAAATGATTAGAATTTAAGAATTTATTAAGAATAGATGTCATAATGTCAAAAAAACCAAACATATTAATTGTTTATACAGGTGGTACCATTGGTATGATTAAAGACTATAAAACAAACGCTTTAAAAGCTTTCGATTTTAGTCAGATTACAGAAAACATTCCAGAATTAGAGCAATTGCAATGTACTATTAAAAGCATTTCTTTTGAGGATCCTATAGATTCTTCTAATATGAATACATCGTTTTATAAAGACATTGCAGAAACCATAGAAGTAAATTATAAAGCCTATGATGGCTTTGTAGTTTTAACAGGCTCAGACACCATGTCTTATATTTCGTCCGCAATAAGTTTTATGATCGACAATTTACAAAAACCAATTATTTTTACGGGTTCTCAGTTACCAATTGGTGATTTAAGAACGGATGCCAAAGAAAATTTAATTACTTCTATAGAAATTGCATGTTCACAAAAAGATAACAAACCTATAATTTCTGAAGTCTGTTTGTATTTCGAATACAAGCTATACAGAGCTAACAGAACTACAAAAATAAATGCCGAGCAATTTGAGGCTTTTACCTCTATGAATTATCCACCTTTAGCAGAAAGTGGTGTGCATCTTAATTTTAATGAATATTATATTCATAAACCATCAACAGAAAAAAAAGAGTTGGTTGTTAGAAAAGAACTGGTTAATGATATTGTAATTTTAAAATTATTTCCCGGAATTACAGAAAAAGTAGTGCACAGTATTTTGAATGTAGATAATTTAAAAGGAGTAATTTTAGAAACTTACGGAGCAGGAAATGCCTTAAATACTCCATGGTTTTTAAAACTATTAAAAGAGGCTGTTTCAAGAGATATTAAGATTGTAAATGTTTCTCAATGTCCGGGAGGAAGCGTAATGCAAGGTCATTATGAAACCAGTATTGGTTTAAAGGATCTAGGAATTATCAGCGGAAAAGATATTACTACAGAATCAGCAGTCGCAAAGTTGATGTATTTGCTTAAGGAAAATTTATCGTTAAAAGATTTTACATTTTATTTTGAAAAATCTTTAAGGGGAGAAATTTCTGATGGTTAGGTAATTAAATTACAAAGAATACTTCAAAAAAGAAATGTTTTCGCAATAATTTGAATCTAATCGGAGAAATATCATAAAAAAATTTTTTTATGCATAACATTTTTTGTTACTTGGCAGTCTCTAAAATGAAAAAGAGAATTTCTCAATTAAAAAATAGAAATTTCGTCATTTTTTTCTTTTTTTGAGATGAAAATTTATACCTTTAACCCGTTAACAATTAAAATTAATTTATAACAAAGATGAAAAAAGTAGTAAATGTCTTATCTGTAACCGGATTTATGTTTTTTGGAGCTATACAATCCACTTTCGCTCAAGAAGCAGCAGCAACAGAATCTCAAACTTTTCACCAAATCTTAAAGCAAAACTTTATTGACGGTGGCCCTGGATTTATGGGGATTGTATTAGTAGCTTTAATTTTAGGATTAGCTATCGCCATTGAGAGAATTATTTATTTAAACATGGCCACAACGAATACTAAAAAATTATTAGCAAATGTAGATGATGCATTGAGCTCTGGTGGTGTAGAAGCTGCTAAAGAAGTTTGTAGAAATACAAAAGGACCAGTAGCCTCAATTTTTTATCAAGGTTTAGATAGAGTTGATGAAAGTGTGGAGCAAGCTGAAAAAGCAGTTGTTTCTTATGGAGGTGTTCAAATGGGACAATTAGAGAAAAATGTTTCATGGATTTCTTTGTTTATTGCTCTTGCACCAATGCTTGGTTTCATGGGTACTGTAATTGGTATGATTGGAGCATTTAATGACATTGCAGTAGCAAATGATATTTCTCCAGCGGTAGTTGCAGGGGGTATTAAAGTAGCCTTATTAACAACTGTATTTGGTCTTATTGTTGCGATCATTCTTCAGATTTTTTATAATTATATCGTTGCGAAAATTGATAGTATTGTAAACAGTATGGAAGATGCTTCTATCTCTTTGATAGATTTACTAGTAAAGTATAAAAAATAATATTCAATATGAAAAGTACTAAAATTTTAAATATTTTAATTGCTATAATAGCCATTATAGGTGGTTTCCTTTTCATAAGAATTTTTATGGAAGATACTGAAACCATTGAAACTAATGTAGATGTAGCTAACAAAGTGGTGAGCCCATTAATTTACTATTCTACATATCTTTTTTATGCTGCAGTAATAATTACAATTGCTTTATCTTTATGGGCTTTAGTAAGGAATCCAGAAAACTTAAAGAAAACTTTAGGAGGAGTAGCTGTATTAGCAGTTCTTTTATTCATCGCTTATTTCTTGTCTGATAGTGAAGCAGTTTATAATGCAGCAGGAAAAATAGAACCAGGAGGTGAAGAAGGTTCATCAATTAATCATTGGGTAGGAACAGGAATTTGGTATAGCCTCATTTTAGGTGGTATTGCTAGTTTATTCTTTGTTTGGGATTTATTAAAAGGATTGGTTAAATCATAAAATTATGGCAAGAAGAGAAAATCCAGAAATTAACGCAGGTTCGATGGCAGATATTGCTTTTCTGTTATTAATTTTCTTCTTAGTAACTACAACCATGAATGTAGATTCAGGTGTCTCTAAGAAGTTATCAGAAAAACCACCAGCAGATTATGTGCCTCCAGTGATTAAGGAGAAAAATATCTTTGAAGTAAATATTAATAGAAATAATGAACTCCTTGTAGAAGGAGAGCGCATGGAAATTAAAGATATTAAAGACGCTGCCATTAAGTTTATAGATAATGGTGGAGGCATAGGTAAGCCTGGAGAAGATGGTTCTCCTGGTGCAGCTTGTGATTATTGTAAAGGAGAAAGAAGTGATGCCTCTTCAGATCATCCTAACAAAGCAATTATTTCGGTTCAAAGTGATAGAGGTACAGAATATGGTACGTATATTGTAGTTCAAAATGAGTTGTTAAGGGCATATAGCGAATTAAGAAACAGATTGTCTAAAGAACGTTACGGCGTAACGTTTGATGAATTAGAAGAATCGTTTAAGGATGCTAAGAAAAGTGCAGATTTAAAAAATAGAGTGGAGTCCTTAAGAAACAAAGTGGAAGATATTAAAAAATCTTATCCTCAAATAATTTCGGATGCCGAACCAACCTCTTAATTAATTTTTAAAATTTAACAAATGTCTAAATTTAGAAAGAAGAAAAAAGGTATACCGGCTGTAAACACGGCAGCATTACCAGATATTGTTTTTATGTTACTATTTTTCTTTATGGTTACCACAACTATGAGAGAAACCAATTTAGTAATTGAAAATCCTAGATTGCCAGCTGCTAGTGAAATTAAAAAGTTAGAAGATAAAAGTTTGGTCAGTACAATTTATGTAGGTAAATCAAAAGACACGAACAGAGATGGTGTGGGTTATAATAAAATTCAGTTGAATGATAAAATTTCTACAGCAGATCAGGTTCCAGCTTTTATTTTAAGTAAAAGAGACAAGATTGCTGAACAACTAATTCCTCTTATGACAACATCTATTAAAGCTGATAGAGAATCTAATGTAGGAACGATTATAGATATTAGATTAAAATTAAGAGATGTAAATGCTCTTAAAATTAATTATTCTACGACGACAGCTGCGAAAAACTAACATATTTTCACACATTATAAAAAGGGTTTAATTCGTACGAATTAAACCCTTTTTTTATTTAATTAGTTTATTTTTGAAGGTATCGTGTATTTTACTTTTTAACGTTTTAGCTTAAAATGATGAAAATATTTTGTTTTAACTGTTTATTATTTTTTGTGCTGAATGTATGTGCTCAAAAAGATTCCTTACAATTAGGGGATTGGTATGCCGAAGATCAAATTTATGGATCGATTTCTTATGCTCAATTTTCTAATCAACCGAAAGAAATAAGTAAAAGTGGTTTTTCCTACGCTTTATCAATGGGTTTTATAAAAGATATTATTCTAAATAAAAAAGGAACCATCTCCATTGCTTTAGGAATAGGTTATGGATTTGATTTTTTTAATCATAAATTAAGAGTTGAAGAGATTAATAATGTAACTGTTTTTAATCCTGCTATCAATCTTACTTCTAATGTATTTAAGGCTCATAATTTAGAGTTCCCCATAGAATTGAGATTTAGAACATCTAATGCAAAAAAATATGAGTTCTGGAGATTTTATGGAGGGCTAAAATTTTTATATAATCTTTCTAATAAATTTCAATTTGAAGAAAATTCTATGAATTTTGAATATAAAAATGTCAGTGCATATCAAAAATTACAATATGGATTGTCCCTTTCCGCAGGTTATGATGAGGTGAATCTTAATCTTTTTTACAATCTTACTCCTATGTTTACCAATGCCAAAATAAATGGCGAAACTATCGATACTAGTATCCTAAAATTTGGACTTATATTTTATCTGTTATAAAATTGCATACACTAAAAAAGGCGCCATAATTCCGATAAAAAAACCAATATATATTTCTTTAGTAGTATGCGCTTTTAAATTTAGCCTTGCACTTGCTAAAATACCTGACAACAAGAAAATAATAGTTATTAATAAAATATATGATTGTGCATACAAAATGGATATTACCATAAAGAAACTTATGAATAAACCTAATGAGAGCAGATGCACGCTTGCCTTTATGTTAAAAAAGAACAAGATATAAATTAGTAATAGACCTAAGGAAGTTGCATAAAAGAGATGGCTTAAATTACCAATATTACTGATGGTGTTCCCTAATAAGTAAAATAATACAATCATTAATGCCATAGGTAATTTTCGTTCTTTTATGCTATTTGTTTGATAATTTTTAATAATTTTTAATTTTTTAAAAAGTATTAAAATTAATAACGGTATTAAATAAGTAATGGTAAAAATTAAACTTAAAATGGTTAATTTTTGACTGCTAACAATTGTATTCGGTACCAATAAGAAATACAACATCACAGTTATTGTAGGGATTACAATGGGATGTAAAATAGTAGATATGAATTTGTAAAAACGCACTAAATTTCTTTTCTTAAACGTGCTACAGGTAAGTCTAACTGCTCTCGATATTTAGCAACTGTTCTTCTCGCAATAGGATATCCTTTCTCTTTTAAAATTTTTGATAATTTATCGTCTGTTAAAGGCTTTTTTTTATCTTCTTCTGCTATGACGGTTTCTAATATTTTTTTAATTTCTTTGGTTGATACATCTTCACCTTGATCATTTTTCATAGATTCAGAAAAGAATTCTTTTATCAGTTTTGTGCCATATGGCGTAGAAACATATTTGCTATTCGCAACCCTAGAAACGGTAGAAACATCCATTTTTATTTTATCGGCTATATCCTTTAAAATCATCGGTTTTAAATTGCGTTCATCACCAGTTAAGAAATAATCAATCTGATAATGCATAATCGTATTCATCGTAACTAAAAGTGTTTGTTGACGCTGTTTGATGGCATCTATAAACCATTTTGCAGCATCTAATTTCTGTTTGATAAAAAACACGGCATCTTTTTGAGATTTACTTTTGGTATTCGATTCTTGATATCCTTTTAAGATATTGTTATACTCTCTTGAAATATGCAATTCTGGAGCATTTCTAGAATTTAAAGTCAAATCTAACTCACCGTCAATAATTTTAATAGAAAAATCTGGAACTATTTGTTCTGCAATTTTATTATTACCAGCATAAGAGCTTCCAGGCTTCGGATTTAATCTAGAAATTTCTGCATTTACTTCCTTTAATTCATCAATAGAAATATTAAATTTTTCTTGTAATTTTATATAGTGCTTTTTTACAAAATGATCAAAAGCTGTTTCTAATATATCAATCGCTAAACTTCTTGTTTTATTATTTTCTTTAGCTTTTAATTGAATTATTAAACATTCTTTTAGGTCTCTAGCACCAACTCCAATTGGGTCTAACGTATGCACAACTCTCGTAAGTAGTGAAACTACTTTTTGTTCTGTGGTATAAACATTTGCGGTAAAAGCTAAATCATCAACTAAATCTATAATCTCTCTTCTTATATAGCCACTATCATCAATACTACCCACTAAAAATTCGGCAATAGCGCGTTCTTCGTCATTTAAGGAATACGTATTTAATTGATTTTTTAAAGATTGATGAAAACTTGTTCCTGCAGCATAAGGTATCGTTTTTTCTTCATCATCTGCCGAATAATTATTTGTTTGCATTTTATAGCTTGGCACTTCATCATCACTTAAATATTCATCTATATTGATGTCCTCAGCTTCAATTTTTTCAGTTCCCGTATCATCAAATTCATTAGATAAATCATCATCGATCGATGATAATTCTTCTTTGCCAGTATCTAATGCAGGATTTTCTTCAATTTCTTGTTTTAAACGTTCTTCAAAAGCTTGCGTAGGTAATTGAATTAACTTCATCAACTGAATTTGTTGAGGACTTAATTTCTGCAGTAGTTTGTATTGAAGGCTTTGTTTTAGCATTTATTTAGTTTTCTTTTAAAAACTTAAAAATTGAATTTTGGTCTTGATTAGTATCACAAAAGGCGATACCAATAATTGTATTCTAATTTACAAATATTAGAGAAATTTTCTAAAACAATTTCTATACTATTTATTTGAACTAACTTTTTATAGTTTAAGAAAAATCAGTTTACCATGCGTTTTTTCCTTTATTTTTTAATTTAATTTTTTAGAATGTTTAAACTGTTATTTTTATCATTCTACTATTTAAAAACTCGATTTCGTTGATTAAAAACTTTTGTTGTTCATAGAGCTGTTCATGCATCCCTTCCGTCCTTGCTACGTCAATTTCATTTAGAGATTGATAACAAAAAAACCTAATATCTCCTTCTCCTCTACTCTTTTGCAACATTTTATGACTTTCTGAAGTGAAAATTACTTTTCTCATAGAGTTTGTTATTTCAAAATTAGAAATAAAAATAGCCAAAATATTTTTCGTTTTAATAACTATACCACTCCAAATTATGTTTTATAACTAACCAAAGTATTTAGCCTTCAAAGTTTTTTTAAAAATACAAAAAATCTAATTAAAATTCTGCATTTTGAGGTGTTCTTGGAAAAGGAATTACATCTCTAATATTGTTCATTCCGGTTGTAAATTGCACCAATCTTTCAAAGCCTAAACCAAATCCAGAGTGAACAGCAGTACCGTATTTTCTTAAATCTAAATACCACCACAACTCTTTTTCTTCAATATTTAAAGCTTTCATTTTATCAACTAAAACATCGTAACGTTCTTCCCTTTGAGAACCTCCAACAATTTCTCCGATTCCTGGAAATAAAACATCCATAGCTCTTACCGTTTTACCATCATCATTTAAACGCATATAAAATGCTTTGATATTCGCAGGGTAATCAAACAAAATCACCGGGCATTTAAAGTGTTTCTCCACCAAAAAACGCTCGTGTTCAGATTGTAAATCTGCTCCCCATTCATTAACAGGGAATTGAAATTTTTTCTTTTTGTTTGGTTTAGAATTTCGAAGAATATCGATGGCTTCCGTATAAGAAACTCTTTTAAAATTATTATCCACTACAAACCGAAGTTTTGCAAGCAAATTCATTTCACTTCTTTGTGCTTGTGGTTTACTTTTTTCTTCTTGTGTTAAACGTTGGTCTAAAAAAGCCAAATCGTCCTCGCAAGTTATCAATATATCTTTTAAAACAGCTTTGATAAAATCTTCAGCTAAATCCATATTCCCATCTAAATCCATAAAGGCCACTTCTGGTTCAATCATCCAGAATTCAGCTAAATGGCGAGTAGTATTTGAGTTTTCAGCTCTAAATGTAGGACCGAAAGTATAAGCTTTTCCTAAAGACATAGCAAAGGTTTCTGCTTCTAATTGACCTGAAACTGTTAAGTTAGTTTCTTTACCAAAAAAGTCTTTTGAATAATCTATTTTTCCATCTTCCGTAACAGGCGCTTTGTTGTCCTGAAAATTGGTTACTCGAAACATTTCACCAGCACCTTCTGCATCTGAACCCGTTATAATTGGTGTGTTTACATAATTAAAACCGTTTTCTTGAAAATATTTGTGAACGGCAAAAGATAGTTTAGAACGCACGCGCATTACAGCACTAAATGTATTGGTTCTCATGCGTAAATGAGCGTTTTCTCTTAAAAATTCAAAACTATGTTTTTTAGGTTGAATAGGATATTCATCAGCATTAGAATCTCCTAAAATTTCAATTTCAGAAACCTGAATTTCAACAGTTTGCCCTTTTCCTTGACTCTCTACAATAGTTCCTTTTATAGCAATTGCAGCTCCTGTTGTAATTCTTTTTAAAGTCTCTTCAGCTGTGTTTTCAAAGTCGATAACACATTGGATATTTTTAATAGTAGAACCATCATTTAAAGCAATAAATCGATTACTTCTAAAAGTTCTTACCCAGCCTTTTAATAGCACTTCTTGTAAAATTGCATCCGATTTTAAAATTTCGGCAACGCTTTTCTCTGTCATTTTTCTTTTGTTTGATTTGTTCTAAAAGCTTTCTTCGAATTGTAAAGATACTTTTTTTGTAGTAAATTATAGGATAATTTAAAGATGTAAATAAGGAGTATTTAAAAAATAATCGCGATTATTATTTATGCTATAAAAAAACAATTTATTCTAAAAGAATCTTACCATAATAAAGGCATTTGGAGCTATTTCTTTAGGTTTTATTTCTTAATTTCTAGTTTTTAAATTTTGTTTTGTCAATGAAATAAAGATACAATTTATGTTTATAATTTCTGAAACTTATAATTTTCTAGGTCGGAGGTTCAGTAAAAGTGTATCTCGTTTAAATGTTATTCTATTTATCAATTAAAATTACTATAATAAAACGCACCTGCTCTTTTCACTTCAACTAAAAAGAAATCGTACTCTTTATTCTTTGTTTTAATATTCACAATTAATTAAAAAAAGAACTTAAAATCCTCACTTTAGAATAGATTTTTTTGAATAAATTCTAGCATTTATAAATTCTCTTCTTCTAACGGAATAATTTTAATCTTAGGTTCTTTAAACATTTTTTTATTTGCAATTTTCTTTTCAAAAGTTAGCAATAAGGAAGGAAGTAATAATAAGTTAGAAACCATGGCCAATAATAAGGTGATAGATACCAAACCACCTAAAGCGATAGTTCCGCCAAAACTAGACAGACAAAAAACCAAAAAGCCAAAAAATAACACAATAGAAGTATAAAACATACTTACACCTGTTTCTCTTAAAGCACTATAAACAGAGGGTTTTATACGCCAATTATTAGCAATTAATTCTTGCCTGTACTTCGCCAAAAAATGAATAGTATCATCCACAGAAATACCAAATGCTATACTAAATACTAAAATTGTTGAAGGTTTTATCGGAATATCAAAAAAGCCCATGAGTCCTGCTGTAATTAATAACGGAAGCATGTTAGGTAACAAAGAAATTACAATCATTTGAGGAGATCTAAACATCCAAGCCATAAAAAGGGCAATTAAAATAATGGCTAATGATAAAGAAACCACCAAATTGGTAATTAAATAATTGGTCCCTTTTATAAAAACTAGTGCTTTACCGGTAATAGAAACAGAGAAATCATCCGCCGGAAATTCTTTATTAATAACAGCTTTTAAACGCTCTTGAATCACATCCATTTTATCCGTACCAATATCTTTCATAAAGGTGGTAATTCTTGCATAACGACCTGTAGAATCTACAAAGTTTTTTAGCATCCCCGCATCGCTATTGGTGTTCTTTGTATATGCAAAAATATAACTCTGTTCCTGATTTGTTGGTAGTTGATAATATTTAGGATTTCCTTTATAGTAAGCCTGTTTTGAGTATTTTACCAAATTTACAACAGATATTGGTTTTGAGAGTTCTGGAAAAGATTCTATCGTTTCGTTAATTTTATCCATCTTTTTTAACGTGGATAATTTCATAACTCCTTTATCTTTTTTAGTATCAATTAAAATTTCAAGGGGCATAATGCCACCAAACTCATTTTCAAAGAATTTTATATCTTTATAAAAGCCCGTACTTTTTGGCATATCTTCAATAATACTGCCAGAAACTCTAATTTTATAAACACCAATAATGCTTAAAATAATGACGATAACTGTGGTAAAATAAATAGTAATTCGTTGATTTTTCACCATTCTTTCCATCCAATTTACCACATTTTCTATCCATTTTTTTTCCAAATGATTTAAATGCTTCTTTTTCGGAAGTGGCATAAAACTATAAATAATAGGAATTATTAACAACGCTAAAATGAAAATACTGATGATATTTACGGATGCTAAAATTCCGAATTCGCGCAATAAATCACTTTTTACAAACACAAAGGTTGCAAAACCCGAGGCAGTGGTAATATTCGTCATTAAAGTTGCATTACCAACTTTTGCGATAACACGTTGTAAAGATTTTGCCTGATTTCCATGCTTTTTTATTTCTTGCTGATATTTATTAATCAAGAAAACAGCATTCGGCACCCCAATTACAATAATTAAAGGCGGAATTAATGCGGTTAAAACAGTGATTTCATAACCAAACCAACCTATAAAACCGAAAGCCCAAGTAACACCCACAATAACAACAAGTAAAGTTATAAAGGTGGCTCTGTAAGAACGAAAAAAGAAAAAGAAGATAATCGCCGTAATTAAAAGTGCGCCTAAAACAAAAAGTAATATTTCATCTTGAATGTTTTGAGCGTTTAATGTTCTAATATAAGGCATTCCTGAAATACGAACATCAACATTTTGATTCTTTTCAAATTTTTCTATAATCGGGATTAATGTATTGAATATAAAATCTCTACGTTTTGGAGTGTTTATAATCTCTTTTTTGATATAAATAGCCGTTTGTAATGTGCCGGTTTCTTTGTTAAAAAGTAGATTATCGTAAAAAGGTAGTTTTTCAAAAAGTTCTTTTTTAATCGCTAAAACTTCTTCTGATGTTTTTGGATCCTTGGCATATAGAGGCTCTAAAACAAATTTTCTTTTTTTTCTATCGGCCTTTAATTTTTGAATATCAGCAATAGAAACTGTAAAATCTATTTCTTCTAAATCATCAAATTGCTTTACTAAACCATTCCAGGCATTAAATTTTTGCGGAGTAAAAACGGTGGAATCTTTAAGGCCAAGAATAACAAGGTTACCCTCCTCACCAAAGATTTCTAAAAATTTATTGTATTCTAAATTAGCTTCATGGTTTTCTGGTAACAGATTTGCTTCTGTATATGAAAATTTCATATACTTCATTTGAGAAGCAAGTAAACCTGTAATGATAGCAATGCATACTAAAACCAAGTACCGGTTTCTTAAAATAATACCTGCAACTTTTGTCCAGAAATTCATTCAAAAAATTTTACACAAAGGTAGTTAAATTGTAGGGGTGCATAAAACAAACAAAGAGTGTTTTAAAAACACTCTTTGTTAAAATTTAATTTTCAATTATTTATACGGTCATGATCTCTTTTTCCTTAACGGATAAGGTATCATCTATTTTTTTGACAAAAGTATCTGTTAGTTTTTGAACATCATCTTCTGCAATTTTTTTCATATCATCAGAAATATCTGTTTTTTTGATGTCGTTATTCGCATCTTTACGGGCATTTCTAACGCCAACTTTTGCATGTTCTGCTTCTGCTTTTGCTTGTTTTGCTAAACCGATTCTTCGTTCCTCTGTTAAAGGCGGAACATTAATCATGATAATATCACCATTATTCATTGGGTTTAAACCCAGATTTGCATTCTGTATTGCTTTTTCTATGGGTTGTAACATGTTTTTTTCCCAAGGCTGAATGCTTAATGTTCTGGGGTCTGGGGTGTTAACGTTAGCAACTTGCCCAAGTGGTGTTTGCGAACCATAGTAATCTACCATAACCGTCCCCAACATGGCTGGTGAGGCTTTCCCTGCTCTGATTGAGCGTAATTCTTTTTCTAAATGCGCTATGGCATTGTTCATTGCCTCTTTGGCGGTATCTAGAATAAATTCAATTTCTTCGTTCATCTTTTAACATTTAAAGATTTTCATTATTTAACGTCAACTATTGTACCTATATTTTCTCCTGAAATCAATTTTAATAAGTTTCCATTTGTATTCATATCAAATACAATAATCGGTAATTTATTTTCTTCACTCAAAGTAAATGCCGTCATATCCATCACTTTTAAACCTTTTTCAATAACTTCTTTAAAAGAAATGGTTTCAAATTTAACAGCATCTGTATTTTTTTCAGGATCTTTATCATAAACCCCATCAACTCTAGTTCCTTTTAAAATAGCATCTGCATTAATTTCAATAGCTCTTAAAACTGCGGCAGTATCTGTTGTAAAATAAGGATTTCCTGTACCAGCACCAAAGATAACAACACGTCTTTTTTCTAAGTGTCTAATAGCTTTTCGTTTTATATAAGGCTCTGCAACTTCTTTAATTTCTAATGCCGTTTGCAAACGAGTATGCAAACCTTCATCTTCTAAAGCACTTTGCAAAGCTAAGCCGTTGATGCATGTTGCGAGCATTCCCATGTGATCTCCTTGAACGCGATCCATACCATTACTTGCTCCGGCTACACCTCTAAAAATATTACCACCACCAATAACAATAGCAACCTCAATACCTCTATCTACAACCTGCTTTATCTCTTTTGCGTATTCGGCAAGTCGTTTAGGGTCTATACCATAAGGTCTATCGCCCATTAATGCCTCTCCACTCAATTTTAAAAGAATTCTTTTGTAATGCATGTTTGTTTGGTTGTTTGTTGTTCTTCGTTTGGAAGCACTTGTGTGCAAGCAAAATTAAGTATTTTTTTTATTTAAATGAAAATCAGCCGACTTGTTTTTGTTTTTAATTTTTTTTTGAAAAGAATTAAAAACGAAAAACCTGAAATAGAACAATTTAAACTTTTGTAAGCTAAATAAAATTGATTAATTTTGCACTCGATTTTTTTAAGAACTAGAGATAACAAGAAATGAATATTACAAGAGAAAATGTAGATGCTTTAAACGCAGTTATAAAAGTAGATATTGTTGCAGAAGATTACCAGACAACTGTAACTGAAAAGTTAAAAGATTATCGAAAAAAGGCAGATGTTCCTGGATTTAGAAAAGGGCACGTGCCTATGGGAATGATTAAAAAGCAATACGGTTCATCGATCATGATGGACGAGGTTAACAAGCTTTTGCAAAATTCTTTAACTAAGTTTATATCCGAAGAAAAAATAAAGATGTTAGGGAATCCTATTCCAAGAATTCAAGAGGATTTCGATTGGAATTCAGATGTTTTTTCTTTTGAATTTGAATTAGGTTTAATGCCAGAATTTGAGATTAATTTATCAGAAAAAAATAAAATAAAACGATATAATATTGTTGCAACAGATTCATTAATTGATGAAGAAGTAAAGAATATTCAAATTCGTTACGGAAAAGTAACTCCTATAGAGGAGGCTACCGAGCATGCTAATGTTACGGGAACTTTTATAAATGAAGAAAAGGAAATCAATAAAAAAAGTACTTTTTTAGTAAATGATTTAAAAGGTGATAAAAACGAAAACAAACTTATTGGCGCTAAAATAGGTGATGTAATTGAGTTAGAAACAAAAAAATTGTTTGAAGACGACCATAAATTACAACAAATTTTAGGAGTTGCTCACGATGAAATTCACGATTTAGACATCACCGTTACTTTTACCATAGAAGAGATTACCACAACGAAGCCAGCGGATTTAGATCAAGAATTGTTTGATAAATTATTTTCTGATGGTAGTGTTACCACTGCAGACCAGTTGAAAGAAAAAATTAAGGAAGATGCAGAAAAACAATTTCAACAACAAGCAGATCAGCATATCTTAGGAGCTGTTCAAGAGTATTTAATGGAGCATACAAAGTTTGATTTACCTACTGAATTCTTAAAAAAGTGGTTAAAAACTGCAGGTGAAAAAGAATTAACTACAGAAGAGGCTGAAGCTGAATTTGAAAAATCTGAAAAAGGTTTGCGTTATCAATTAATTGAAGGTAAGTTGATGAAAGATAATGACATCAAATTAGAGTATGCAGAATTGGTAGCGTATGCAAAAGGATTTATCCGTCAGCAAATGGCACAGTTCGGGAATATGAATCCAGAAGAAAAAGAATTGGATGATATTGCTGCTAGAATCTTACAGAATCAAGAAGAAGCTCAAAAATTAGAAAATCAATTAATTAATCAGAAATTAATTACCTTCTTTAAAGAGAATATCAACTTTAAAACAGAAGAGGTTTCTTACGAGGAATTTATCAAAGAAGCATATAAGCAATAATTTTAAAGAATTATTGTCTTAAAAGATAAAGACCTGAATTAAAGAATTCAGGTCTTTCAAGTTTAAACTCTAACATATTATTAAGAGAATTGTTCTTATCTTTACAGTTCATAATATTTTAAAAGAATTAAGAAATGGATTACGGAAAAGAGTTCGAAAAATACGCGACAAAACACCAAGGAGTAAGCAGCACCTACTTTAATCAAATTACAAGTAGTTTAACGCCATATATTATGGAAGAGCGTCAAATGAACATCACTCAAATGGATGTTTTTTCACGTTTAATGATGGATCGAATTATTTTTTTAGGAACAGGTGTTAATGATCAAGTTGCTAATGTTATACAAGCACAATTACTTTTTTTAGAAAGTTTAGATGCGAATAAAGATATTTCAATTTACATTAATTCTCCAGGCGGTGGCGTCTACGCGGGTCTAGGTATTTATGATACCATGCAATTTATAAAGCCAGATGTAGCCACAATTTGTACAGGAATGGCGGCTTCTATGGGAGCAGTTTTAATGTGTGCAGGAGCTAAAGGAAAACGTTCGGCATTGCCACATTCTAGAATTATGATTCATCAGCCAATGAGCGGAACGCAAGGGCAAGTTTCTGATATGGAAATTACTATTAAAGAAACCATTAAATTAAGAGATGAACTATATACCATCATTTCTAATCATTCAGGTCAACCCTTTGATAAAATTCAAAAAGATTCTGATAGAGATTATTGGATGAAGGCAGCCGAGGCAAAAACCTACGGAATGATTGATGAAGTTTTAGCAAGAAAATAAAAAGTATTTAGTTTTTGGTTGATGGTTTTTGGTAATTTTTTTACCAATAACGATTAACTAATAACCAAAAACCAAATCAAATGGCGAAAGAAGAAAATTTAGAGTGTTCGTTTTGCGGACGAAAAAAAGCAGAAACAGACCTGTTAATTGCAGGGATGGATGCACATATTTGTGATAAATGCATAGAACAAGCACATGGCATTGTAGAAGAAGAAATTTCGGAATCTAAATCTAGTGGTTTATCCAAAGATGTAATGCTAAAAAAGCCTATGGAAATTAAGGCTTTTTTAGATCAATATATTATCGGTCAAACCGAAACAAAACGTGCAATGGCAGTTGCTGTATACAATCATTATAAACGTTTATTGCAAAATAAAAATGATGATGACGATGTAGAAATCGAAAAGTCTAATATTATTTTAGTCGGCGAAACAGGAACGGGAAAAACCTTGGTTGCAAAAACAATTGCAAGAATGCTAAATGTTCCTTTTTCTATTGTAGATGCTACTGTATTAACGCAAGCAGGTTATGTTGGTGAAGATGTAGAAAGTATTTTAAGTAGATTATTGCAAGTGGCTGATTATGATGTAGCAAAAGCAGAAAAAGGGATTGTTTTCATTGATGAAATAGATAAAATTGCAAGAAAAGGAGACAATCCATCCATTACAAGAGATGTTTCTGGTGAAGGTGTACAACAAGCATTGTTAAAATTATTAGAAGGAACCGTTGTAAATGTTGCGCCAAAAGGCGGAAGAAAACATCCAGAGCAAAAATTTATAGAGGTAAACACACAAGATATTTTATTTATTGCAGGAGGAGCTTTTTCAGGAATAGACAGAATTATTAGTAAGCGTTTAAACATGCAAGCAGTGGGTTACAGCGCTTCTATGAGCGATGATAAAGTGGATGAAGAAAATTTATTACAATATATTATTCCTTCTGATTTAAAAGCCTTTGGATTGATTCCAGAAATTATTGGACGTTTGCCAGTTTTAAGTTATATGAATCCTTTGGATGCAAAAACGTTGCGTGCCATTTTAACAGAGCCAAAAAACTCAATCATTAAACAATATGCTAAATTGTTTAAAATTGATGATGTTGCTTTTACGATTGAAGAAGAAGCGTTAAATTACATTGTTGGAAAAGCAGTTGAATATAAGTTGGGCGCAAGAGGTTTGCGATCTTTATGTGAAGCTATTTTTACAGATGCCATGTTTGAGTTGCCAAGTTCTGATGAAAAAGAATTGCATGTTACCAAAGAATATGCAGAAGCAAAATTAACAAACACAACTTTAAAGAAGTTAAAGGCAGCTTCTTAATATAAAATTAATTTAATTTTTTAGACCTCACAGATTTCCAAAACCTGTGAGGTCTTTATATATTTGTAACTCTTTTTTATAACAAATGATATCTAGAAGTACCATAGACCGAATTTTTGAATCTGCTAGGGTAGAAGAGGTTATTGGTGAATTTGTGCAACTAAAAAAAGCAGGAAGTAATTTTAAAGGATTAAGTCCGTTTACAGACGAAAAATCACCTTCTTTTATGGTGTCTCCAGTAAAGCAAATCTGGAAAGATTTTTCTACCGGAAAAGGAGGAAATTCTGTTTCGTTTTTAATGGAGCATGAGCATTTTTCGTATCCTGAAGCTTTAAAATGGTTGGCTAAAAAGTACAATATAGAAATTGAAGAAACCGAACAAACCAGCGAAGAAAAAGCTCAAATGAATGAGAGAGAAAGTATGTTTTTGGTTTCTAATTATGCCAAAGAATATTTTCATAATTTAATGCTAAACACCAATAAAGGAAAAGCAATTGGGTTAAGTTACTTTAAAGAAAGAGGCTTTACAGATGAAATTATCACAAAATTCGATTTAGGATATTGTCTCGATGAATGGGATAATTTCACAAAAACAGCTTTAGCAAAAGGATATGATTTAAAATATTTAGCGGCTACAGGATTATCGATTGTAAAAGAAAATAGACAATTTGATCGTTTTAAAGGAAGGGTAATGTTTCCTATTCATTCCATGTCAGGAAGAATTTTAGGTTTTGGTGGAAGAATTTTAACAGCAAATAAAAAGGCAGCCAAATACTTAAATTCTCCAGAAAGCGATATTTATCACAAGAGTAAAATTCTATACGGAATTTATCAAGCCAAAAAAGAAATTGCCAAACAAGATAATTGTTATTTGGTAGAGGGTTATACAGATGTTATTTCTTTTTATCAATCAGGAATTGAAAATGTGGTAGCTTCTTCAGGTACCGCTTTAACCGCTGACCAAATTAGATTGGTAAATCGATTAACAAAAAATATTACAGTCCTTTTTGATGGCGATGCTGCCGGAATTAGAGCTTCTATACGCGGAATCGATTTAATTTTAGAGCAAGGAATGAACGTTAAAGTGGTTCAGTTTCCGGATGGTGAAGATCCAGATAGTTTTGCAAAGTCGCATTCTGATCTAGAGCTAAAAGAATATTTAGAGAATTCTACAACAGACTTTATCAACTTTAAAGTATCACTTTTATTAAAAGATTCTAATAACGATCCTATTAAAAAAGCGACTGTTATTAGAGATATTGTTACCAGTATTTCTAAAATTCCAAATGGTATTCAACGTGAAGTTTACGTGCAAGAATGTTCTAGAATCATGGATATTTCAGAGCGGGTCTTGTTTAGTGAATTGGCTCAAATATTAAAAAAAGAATCTTTTCAGAAAAAAAAGACACAAACAAATGCAAATACCAATTACAACCCTAACATAGATCCTAATGAGCCACCTCCAGAATACTTTCAAGAACAAGAACAAGCGGCAATGGGTCTTATTAAAGGAGGACGAGTGCCTTCTCAGAAAATTGACGAACTTTCTATTTTAGAACAAGAAATTATTAGGATTTTAGTTTTGTATGGTAATGAAAAAGTTGATTTTACGGAAGAAATTGTTGAGGTAGATGAAGAAGGGAAGGAAACTATTTCTTTAAGAAAATTTGAGAATACTGTGAGCTCCGAGATTTATTTGCATTTGCATGATGATGAAATTGAGTTTTCGAATGCCGTTTTTCAAGAAATTTATGTAGAAATGATTCATCAATTAAATCAATCAGAAAAATTAGATATGAATGATTTTACCAGTCATGAAAATTCAGAAATTACCACAATTATCACTTCTATTTTAATGGATAAAGAAAACCCAAAGATGCAATTAAGTAATTGGGAAAGTAAAAATATAGAAGTAAAAACGGCTATTGACGTGCTACCCAAAGCTGTTACAGATGTAATCTTTAACTTAAGAAGAATTTTAATTGGTAAAAAAATTGAGGAGTTGATGAAGGAAGCTATCGAGAATCAATCTAAAAATATAGATTTAGAAATGATAAAAAACTATACAAGTCTTAAAATGCGCCTTTTCGAAAAATTGAATAGAGTCGTATAATGCCAAATTAATCCTGTAAAGCCACAATAAATCGTTTCCTTTTCCCTTGGCTTTTATCAAAAAAAAACTACAACTCAGACCATGATTCTTGTTGATTAATTTTAATGAATCAAAAAAATAATTTATTTTATAACCACTACATTATAAAATAAAATTGTATAAATAGTTGTTTACTAACACATTCTTGTTCTTTATTAATAAAGAAATAAATTTTATATTTTTTTACCCTATTTTTTATCGATTCATCAAAATTATACAAAAAAACCATTTTATTGGTCTAAATAATTTTAAAAATAGATATTTTTTTGTTTCTTGCACTACGAAACAAGAAAAGTATTATGAAAAGAATATTACAAATTTTAAAAATTATTCAATTGTTTCTTTTTCTCCCTTTTGAAATTAATAAAGGCTCTCAAAGAAGGGCGTATATGAGGATTAAAAAAATGATGGTTTCTGCTAATTTATTATAAGAATCAACAGAAGAAGAAAATTAAAAATCCCTTAACTATAAAAGTTAAGGGATTTTTAATGGAATAAGAACTCATTTATTTTATTTCATGCGGTATTTCGCAAACAGGAATTGGCTTCATTTTATGCTGGTTCATCCTATTTAATCTGCTGTAAAGTACAAATACTTCTTGTTCTCTGTCAGAAAAATCATCTGCAGTTTTGCCCTGTTCTTGCATATTCATAGCCCACTCTAATTCATCATAAGAAGCACCAATTTGATCTTCATCGGTTCTATTATCTCCCCATAAACCATCCGTTGGAGCAGCTTCAATAATTTCTTGATGAACCCCTAAATATTTTGCAATTTCATATACTTCTGATTTCATTAAATCGGCTATCGGACTTAAATCAACACCTCCATCTCCATATTTTGTATAAAACCCAACACCAAAATCTTCTACTTTATTTCCTGTTCCAGCAACTAAATATCCATGCAATGCAGCAAAATAATATAAGGTTGTCATACGCAAACGGGCTCTTGTGTTTGCTAAAGACATAAAACGACTTTCTTCACTTTCTACAGCGGGTAACGCAGCAATTAAACTATCAAAAACTGGCGTTAAATTTACTTCTGTTTTAGAAACATTTGTAAATTTTTTTTGCAACCACTCAATGTGGTTTTCTGCTCGTGATACTTGTTTTTTAGATTGATGTATTGGCATTTCTAAACACAAGAGAGGTAAGCCTGTTTTTGCACACAAGGTAGAGGTTAAAGCAGAATCTATTCCGCCAGAAACGCCAATAACAAATCCTTTTATGTTTGCATTTGTGGCGTAGTCTTTTAACCAATTTATAATGTATTCTGCTGTTTTTTCTGTATTCATTGACAAACTATTTTAGTATTTTTATCGTTCTTTAAATGGATGTACTAATATACAAATATTATGAGATTTTTATTTGCGTTTTTAATGGTTTTACCCCTCTTTTTTTCATGTTCTGATAAAAATGAGACCAATATTGATTTTTCAAAAATTAATGTCGATTTTTCTGTAAAAAGATATGATATAGATTTTTATACTGCATCAAAAGAAACATTACCAATTGTTAAACATAAATATCCGTATTTATTCCCAGAAGCGTTTATAGATAGTTTAGCGCTTTTAAAAATTAACGATTCACTAGAGCAAGAATTATTTACCGAAACCCAAAAGGTTTATAAAGATTTCTCATTTCAGGAAAGGCAAATTACCTCACTTTTTAAACATATAAAATATTACAATCCGCAGTTTAGAGCGCCCAATGTTGTTACGATGTTAACAAATATAGATTATAATAGTCGCGTTATTTATGCCGATAGTTTACTGCTTATTTCTTTGGATGTTTATCTCGGAGAAAACCACCCATTTTATGCAGATTATCCGAAATATATTAAACAAAATAATACAAAAGAGCATCTTGTAGTTGATGTTGCAAATGCTTTAATTGATCAGCAAGTCTATCCTTTAAATACTAGAAGTTTTATTGCTAAAATGATTTATGAAGGAAAAAAAAAATATTTATTAGATCTTTATATACCATCAACTTCTAACCAAGAAAAAATGGGGTATTCTCAAGATAAACTAAATTGGGCGGAAGCTAATGAAGAAGAAATTTGGACGTATTTTATTGATCAAAAATTATTATTTAGTACCGATACAAAGTTAAATTTACGGTTTTTAGAAAACGCACCCTTCTCGAAATTTTACAAAGAACAAGATAATTTATCTCCTGGTAAAATTGGTGTTTGGATGGGGTGGCAAATTGTAAAATCTTATATGAAACATAATAATGTATCTTTACAAGAATTATTAAAAACGAGTGAAGAAGAAGTCTTCAATAAATCTAAATATAAACCCAAAAGGTAATGGCAGTAAAACATACTTCAGAAGTTAAATTTAAAATTGGTTTAGACGAAAATAAAGTTCCCGAAGAAATTTCTTGGACGGCAATAGATGGTGGTATTGATACAGAACAATCTAAAGCAGTGATGATTTCCGTTTGGGATCATAAAAAGAAAGATACTTTACGTATGGATTTGTGGACCAAAGATATGCCAATAGATGAAATGAAACAGTTTTATCATCAAACTTTAGTTGCCATGGCAGAATCGTTTGAAAGAGATACAGATGACTCTAAAATGGGGGCTACTATGAAAGATTTTTGTGATTATTTTGCTGAAAAGTTAGTGCTGAAATAGTTTTTAAGAAGATTTTTTAATTTGACGGATTATAGCGTTATAGTCTTCTATATTGTCTACAAAATCAAGTTCAGAAACGTCAATAACCAACGTATTTAAATTTTGTTGGGTGCTTATAAAATTTTTATAACCATCATGAATTTTTTGTAAATACCCAGCTTCAATATTTTGTTCATAATCTCTACCACGCTTTTTTATATTTTCTAATAACCGTGCTGTATTCTGGTATAAATAGACGTATAAATCGGGTTTTGTAATTTCTTTGTACATTAAATCGAACATTTTTCTGTAGAGTAAATATTCATCTTTTTGAAGTGTAATTTGAGCAAATATCAACGATTTGAAAATGTAATAATCCGATACAATAAAGTTTGTAAATAAATCTAATTGCGCTAAATCATCAGATAATTGGTGATACCGATCTGCTAAAAAACTCATTTCTAACGGGAATGCAAATCGTTCTTTATCTTCATAAAACTTTGGCAAAAACGGATTTTCTGCAAACCTTTCTAAGATAATTTTCGCATTAAATTCGTTCGAAATCATTTTAGATAATGATGTTTTTCCTGCACCTATATTTCCCTCAATAGCAATATAATTATATTTCTCTGTAATCGGAACAGGTCTTATTAATTGTGCGTCAATTTTAGAAATTTCAGCAGAATCATTGCAATTTAGCAAGCAAATAGAAAGCGGTTTTTTTTCTATGGGATGAATTATGGATTGCGCAATTTCAACTAAAGGAATTAAAACAAATTTGCGTTCTAACATCTTTGGATGCGGAACCGTAAGTAATTTAGAGAAAATAATTTCATCATCAAATAATAAAATATCTATATCAATATTTCTATCGGCATAGCCGCTAGAATCTTTTCTTTTTCTACCTAGTTCTATTTCTATATTCAGAAGGATTTGCATGAATTGTTCAGGTAGATGATGCGTTGAAATCTTTAAACAAATATTAAAAAAATCATCGCTATCAAATCCCCAAGAAGCAGTTTTATAAACAGAAGATATTTTATTAATAGAATTAACTTGATCAGCAATTAAATCAATTGCATTCTGAAGGTTTACAAGCTTATTTCCTTGATTGCTGCCTATTGATAAATATACTACGTGATTAATTTTCAATTAAATAGTGGTTAAAGAACCTCACAAGTTACAAAAATCTGTGAGGTTCGTGAGGTTTTTTAAGCGTATGCAAAGAAACAAAAAAGCACAAAAAAACCGTCAACTTATAGCAACGATTTTAATATCAATTTAAAAAAATAATGCGATACACTTTTGGAATAACAAAAAAGTTAAAGCCTTGAGATTTTTTCTTAAAAATCTATTTTCTAGTAGTTATCCAAGATATGGAACAAATTTTAGCACCTCGGAAGTAGATTGTCTAATTTTATGAGATAATGTCTATATTTAATAAAAGTTCGTAATACTTTGAAAAAAGGACCTAGCAAAGAGCTAAAGTTTAAATGAATCTAGTAGGAGTTATTGCCAACGGACGGTTTTATAGGCATTGGTTATTGCGTGGCAGGTTTATATTAAACTAGACATTTCACCCATCTTTTTTATATAAAATGTTGCATCTCGGAAATCCATCCCTAAGTCATATAACCCTATAATTTTTTATGATAAATTTTCCTCTAATATCGTTTGCTTTTTTTGATGATTTCTGGCTCAAAACTATTATTTCTATCTGTTGGAATTTGAATTTCAAAAGTACCTAAACCACTTTTTATCGTCTTTTCTTTCTTTTCCATTTCCCTTGTTTTTCTCTTATGAGTCGTTCTAAGATGAATGATTTTCCATCTATGCTTCAAAAAATTTTTTATTCAGACAGCGTTGAGTTTATAGTCTCTAACAATAAATAAATTAGATTTCTTACCTTTTCAAAATTTTAAAAGAACTTACTATTTCCTGAAAATCTACAATATATTTATTAAAATCATTCTCTTTGGCTAAACATGAAATTTTATAAACATCACCTTCATAAAAATAATTGACTGAAAAATTTTCATAATGAACACCTAATATATTTGATTTAAATCTCAATACTGTATAATCACCGTACTTTTCATGATTTAATTTTGTTAGAAAAATTTCTGGATTCCCAAAATTCTTATTAATTAAATTGATAGACTTCGTCGTTAGGTCATCAATATTTTTTACACCCTTAAAAGAACCAAAAATATTTGGTCCGAAGATATTCACTACCGTAGAATTAGACGTATTACCAATACTTAAATTTTCTTTAGGAGCATAGACTAAACTGCAGTGTATGTCATTATATGCAAACCAATTATTTGGTAAATTAATAGAATATCCATTTTGAAGAGCATCTAAATTTTCTGTAATTTCTTTATTCTTTTCGCATTTCACAACTTGATTATAGGAAACACAACTTGTAATTAAATATATAAAAAATACACAAATTAAATGTCTATCAACCTTCATCAACCTACCTTTCTATAAATTCTTGAGAAATTTTACTACTAGCTATTTGGGCTGCAATAAACCCTAAAATAGTGATAGTTGAAAAAACAATGAGTAGATTCGTAAATCGAAACTCTACAGGATACGGCAAATCTTCCATAATCATCAATAATCCGAACTTATTTTGGAGAAAAACTAAAAGTACGCCGAGTATCAATCCAACAATCATTCCGCTAAAGGTTAGCAAAAAACCCTGAAGGATAAATACATTTTTAATCTCTGTAACCGTAGCTCCTAAACTGTGCAAAGTTTTTAAATTCTCTTTCTTATCAATGATCATCATGATAATGGTTCCACTTACATTAAATAGTGCAATAATTACGATTAATGTGAAAATAAGGTACGAAACAAAGTTCTCGGTATTAATTACTTTATAAAAAACTTCATTTAATTGCTCTTTCGTTTGTACTTTATACGCCTCACCTAATGCTATTTGAAGTTCATTTGCAACTTTATCTGAATCTGAACCCTCTAACAATTTTAATTCTAATGCGGTTACTTGATTTTCTTGAAATTTTAATAAATCTTCAGCTTGTTGCAGCGTAACAAAAACAAATTTACTTTCGAATTCTTCCGTACCTGCATATAAACCAATAATTTGAACATCAGATTTATAAAATGCATTTAAAGGATTGATAAAACCAACACCAGGCTTTGGTACCAGAATCGACAAAGGTTCTCCGAAACTTCTAACTCCTAAAGAAAGTTTTCTAGCAATTGTTCTGCCCACAACGGCTGTATTTGTGTATTCTTGATCTAACCAATTACCAACACTTAAAACTTCATCTATGCTCGTAATTTGAGTATAATTTTCTTCAACTCCCTTAATATAAGCAATTTCATTTTTATCATTATACTCTAAAAAAACATGTTCTTCAATAATTTTAGAACTAGCTTCTACGGCGCTATTTTCATTAATAATTTTAAAAATATCATCAGTAGCAACAAAAGATTTTCCCTTTACCGCTGAAATTTTAATATCAGGATCAGAGGCATCTAATAAATTATAGCTAAAAGTTCGCAAACCTGAAAATCCTGAAAGGATAATAAATAACACTAAAGAACTGATAATAACAGCGATGGATGCAATTATTGTAATAATATTTATTGCATTATTACTTGTTTTGGTAAATAAATATCTTTTGGCTATGTATAGCGGAAAATTCATAAGCTCATTTTCGCTTGGTATGACGAGTTAAATAGGTATTATCTTTTTCGTCTTGGTAGCACTGCTGGGTTCTTTATTGGATTTTCGTCTTCACCCTTTAAAGATTTATCAATCTCTTCTAAATAATCAAGAGTATCATCACCAAAAAATAATAATTCTGGCATTCTACGCAATTGATTACGCGTACGTTTTGCCATTTCATATCGAATTGTAGCCGTATTAAATTGTACTCCTTTTATTATCTCAGCTCTATTTTCTGACGGAAAAATACTCAAATATACTTTAGCAACTCCTAAATCTGATGTAACATGTACTTTAGAGACAGAAATTAATACTCCTTTCATACCATCTTGTGCGGCCTTTTGCAACACATCTACCAAATCTTTCTGCAAGACTCCTGCAATTTTTCTTTGTCTATTTGTTTCTTCCATACTGCAAATTTACGATATTTTTATAGAGTGTAAATTTTATTTTTAATAGCATACAGCGGCAAATCAACTCTGTTTTTTACGTTCAGTTTTAGCAATAAATCATTTCTATAATCCTTATAGCTTTTAGCATTAAACTTACCTTTATTCCTATAAAAGTACTTGATTAAAACAAAAAATCTCAAAACAATTACTTGTTTTGAGATTTTAATTTAATATTTTGATTTTATTAATCCGCTAAAATAATCGCTTTATTATCATTTAACTCTAGCGTACCAGAACTAATTTGTAGAGTTAAAATTTTTGCGTCATCAATATGTGGAATTAATTTACCATTTAATTTTTCTAATTTTAAATGCTGTTGGCTATGAACATGAATGTTTACAACACCTTTCTTTAAAATAGAAACCACTGGCGCGTGATTATTTAACATTTGAAACTCTCCGTTTACACCCGGAACAGATAAAGAATCTACCTCTGATGAAAACAATATTGCTTCTGGTGTTACAATTTCTAAAAACATATCTTATCTTTTAAGCCTCAGCTAACATTTTTTCTCCAGCATCAATTGCATCTTGAATTGAGCCTCTTAAGTTAAATGCAGCTTCAGGATATTTATCTAATTCACCATCCATAATCATATTAAATCCTTTGATAGTGTCTTTAATATCTACTAAAACTCCTGGAATACCTGTAAATTGTTCAGCAACATGGAAAGGTTGAGATAAGAAACGTTGTACACGTCTTGCTCTATGAACCACTAATTTATCTTCTTCAGATAATTCTTCCATACCTAAAATGGCAATAATATCTTGTAATTCCTTATAACGTTGTAAAATTTCTTTTACAGCTGTTGCAGTATTATAATGTTCATCTCCTAGAATTTCTGCAGATAAGATTCTTGAAGTAGAATCTAAAGGATCTACCGCTGGGTAAATACCTAACTCTGCAATTTTACGAGACAAAACTGTTGTTGCATCTAAATGCGCAAAAGTTGTTGCTGGTGCTGGATCTGTTAAATCATCTGCCGGTACATAAACAGCCTGTACAGATGTAATAGAACCTTTTTTGGTAGATGTAATACGTTCTTGCATTGCTCCCATTTCTGTTGCCAACGTTGGTTGATATCCAACTGCAGAAGGCATACGACCTAATAATGCAGAAACTTCAGAACCTGCTTGCGTAAATCTAAAAATATTATCGACAAAGAAAAGTACATCTTTACCTTGTGCTTCTCCTGCTCCATCTCTAAAATATTCAGCAATCGTTAAACCCGATAAAGCAACTCTTGCACGTGCTCCAGGTGGCTCATTCATTTGACCAAAGACAAATGTTGCTTTAGAATCTTTCATTCCTGGCTTATCTACTTTTGATAAATCCCATCCGCCTTCTTCCATAGAATGCATAAAATCATCACCATACTTGATAATGCCAGACTCTAACATTTCACGAAGTAAATCGTTTCCTTCACGAGTTCTTTCTCCAACGCCTGCAAAAACAGACAAACCACCGTGTCCTTTTGCAATATTGTTAATCAACTCCTGAATCAAAACTGTCTTTCCTACTCCAGCTCCTCCAAACAATCCAATTTTACCTCCTTTTGCGTAAGGCTCAATTAAATCGATTACTTTAATACCTGTGAATAAAACCTCTGTAGATACAGAAAGATCTTCAAATTTAGGTGCAGATCTATGAATAGGCAAACCATTCTTACCTTCTTTTTTTAAATTTCCTAAACCATCGATTGCATCTCCAGTAACGTTGAATAAACGACCATAAATATCATTACCGATTGGCATTTGAATAGGACTACCCGTAGCAAATACTTCTACTCCTCTACTTAAACCATCTGTGGCATCCATAGAAATTGTTCTAACGGTATCTTCTCCAATATGCTGTTGTACCTCTAAAACTAAAATAGAGCCATCTGCTTTTTTAATTTCTAGAGAATCGTAAATCTTAGGAAGTTCGCTATCTGTATTGAATTCAACATCAATTACTGGTCCAATAATTTGAGAAACTTTACCTGTTATTGTAGACATTGTGTATCTAATTAAAATTATTATTTAGTTTTGAGATGTATATCTCATTTTCAGGTTGCAAAGTTACTTTTTTTGGTTGGAATTAAAAAAGTTTTTTTAACTAAAAAAGTCTCATCGAATTGATGAGACTTTTTATATTTAACTAGTGTAGTAAAAAGCTACTAGTTTGTTACTTTAACTTCAACTCTTCTATTTTGTGCTCTTCCTGCGCTTGTATTATTAGGCGCTACAGGATTTTCTTCACCAAAACCTTTTACAGTTAATCTTGAAGCATTAATACCATTATTAATTAAAAAGTTTCTAACCGCATTAGCTCTTTTGTCTGATAACCTTAAGTTTAAAGCCTCAGAACCTGTGCTGTCTGTATAACCTCTAACTGCAAATTCAGATTTAGGATATTCATTTAATACCTCTAACATTCCTTCTAAAATTACAGTAACTCCAGATTTAAAATTAGCTTTACCTGTATTAAATAAAATGTTTTTATCGAATGCAGTTATACCTAATTCAGCAAATTTAGCAGCATAAGAAACTACAGGACAACCATTATCAGAAGCTGAACCAGCTTCATTGATACATTTATCATCTTTGTCTAAAATACCATCTCCATCCGTATCTGGCCAAGGACAACCACCGTTTTCCGCATCACCTGAAACTGAAGGACACTTATCATCTTTATCTACTACTCCATCTCCATCAGAATCTGGACAACCTTTGTTAGCTTTTGTACCTGCTTCATTTACACACATATCATCTTTATCAGCAACACCATCTCCATCAGAATCTGGACAACCGTTCATAGCTGCTAATCCAGCAACATTAGGACAAGCATCATCAGAATCTTTAACTCCATCTCCATCTGCATCAGGACAACCGTTGAATTCCTTTAAACCAGCAACTTCAGGACAAGCATCATCTTTATCATATACCTCATCTCCGTCTGTATCTTTACCTCCAAATTTAACGATTACACCAACAGAAGTTTGATAATGCGTTCTAAATTTCTCATCCAAATGTCTTTTTGATGAAGCTTGAAAACTCAAACCTAAATTATCATTAAACCAAGTATTGAAACCTATACCAAAATTTAACGCACCTCCATCTTGTTCACCAAAAGTCACGTAACTAGCTCCAATATGCATAAAAGGATCAAACCAACCCGTTTCACCCACTAATCTATTAATATCATATTTCACTGCTGCGTCTATAGACCAATATAATAAATCTGAATCATTGGCTCTCTCTAACCATTCCATTTTATTCATAGAACCCGCTAATTGTAAAGAAAATCCTTTTTTAAAATATCTTTCAACTGTAATTCTTGATATTGTAGGAAGTATATTCCAATCTTCAGTATTTACCCAATCAGCCAAATCTATCCCTGGTGCATTGTAAACATCTATAGCATTAACGCCTGCGCTTATCGCCCAACGGTTATTCTCATCCTGCGCGCTTATGTTACCAACGGCTACAAACGCAAATAAAGCCATCACAGCTAATTTTAATCGTTTCATTATCAAGTTTTTAAATTAAAAGTTCGTTATTGCAATGACAAAAATAAAATCTTCCGTCATTAATACAAAGACAAATCTACAAAATATTCATAAAACAGCAAGTCTTTATCAATTTTAAATAACCTTCAAGTCTTTACCAACTGCTATAAATGCTGAAATTGCTTTATCTAAATGCTCCTTTTTATGCGCTGCAGAGAGTTGCACCCTAATCCTAGCCTTTTCTTTGGGTACAACAGGGAAAAAGAAACCAATAACATAAATACCTTTTTCTAATAATTTATTAGCCATCACTTGAGAAAGTTTTGCGTCGTATAACATTACAGGCACAATTGCGGCATCAGCACCAACCAAATCAAAACCTGCTTTTTCCATTTCTGTTCTAAAATAATTTGTATTCCATTCTAATTGATCTCTTAAAGAAGTGTCATCAGAAATTAAATCAAAAACTTTTAAAGAGGCTCCTACAATTGCTGGCGCTAATGAATTAGAGAACAAATAAGGTCTTGAACGCTGGCGTAAAATTTCGATAATTTCTTTCTTACCTGTTGTATATCCACCCATTGCTCCTCCTAAAGCCTTGCCTAAAGTTCCGGTTACAATATCAACTCTATCCATTACATTTTTCAACTCTACAGTTCCACGACCCGTTTTACCAATAAAGCCAGTAGCATGGCATTCATCGACCATAACTAGGGCATCATATTTATCTGCTAAATCACAAATCTCATCTAATTTCGCTACAATTCCGTCCATAGAAAAAACACCATCAGTAACAATAATTTTAAACCGATGATTTTGTTTGTTCGCTTCTATTAGTTGCGCCTCTAAAGAAGCCATATCATTATTATCATATCTATAACGTCCTGCTTTACATAAACGAACGCCGTCTATAATAGAAGCGTGATTTAAACTATCTGAAATTATCGCATCTTCTTTTGTTAGTAAGGGTTCAAAAACGCCACCATTCGCATCAAAACAAGCTGCATATAAAATAGTATCTTCTGTATGATAGAATTCTGCAATTTTTTCTTCTAATTGTTTATGAATATCTTGAGTACCGCAAATAAAGCGTACTGAAGACATTCCGAAACCATGAGAATCTAACGTGTCTTTTGCCGCCTGAATTACCTCTGGATGATTTGACAACCCGAGATAATTATTAGAGCAGAAATTAATTACTTCTTCCCCAGAAGAAATTTTTATCATTGCATCTTGTGAAGAGGTGATGATTCTTTCTGATTTATACAAACCTGCTTCTTTTATTTCTTGAAGCTCTTTTGTTAAAATATCTTTAATTTTTCCGTACATTTTCTATTGATTTAAGAAATACAAAGTTACAAAGTTTAATTTTTCTGATTATACTTCAACAGCATCAATTTCTTTATGCATATAAATTAACATTTTTTTAATCACCTTAAACTTCATCGAATTTAAAACTCTTTCATACCTTAATAATTGTTGATCATGCTCATTTGATCGAATTCCTGTTTTGTAATCAATGATTACCACTTGATTTTTATCCGTAAAAACCAATCTATCTGGAATTAAAATTTGATTATCTACGTCTACTATTTCTCGTTCCGTGTATACAATGATATCCTCAGAAAAATAGCTCGCTAACTTTGGATGCTTCACAATTGAGTAGATTTTTTCTTTAATTTCTTCAGATTGCTTCTCATTTAAAAATCCTTGTTGATGAAACTGCTCCACAACCTTTTCAACATCATTTATAGTCATAATCTTCGATAAAATTTCGTGAATTAGATTCCCGAAATTAATAGCTTCTCCCTGCATCGTATCCCATAATTTTGAAGCACCAGCCAATAAAACGAGATCATGCTCTTGCCAAGGACTGGAGATGAATTTTTCATGAATTTCCGCAACCGACTGCAATCCTTCTTTTTTACTAGCTCTTTTTGCATCACCAAAAGAATAATCAAGTATATCATTATCCCAAAGATGAAGTTGTATTAAATAATTGATAAAAACACCTGAATAAAATTTAGTATCTTCTATTCCTTTTGCTGAAATTTTCTTTTCAGTAATAATATGCAATTGCTCTACAGCTCTTGTTAAGGAAACATATAATAAATTAAAATTATCTAATTCTAATTCTTCTCTTTGTTGGTTAAAAACTTTTAAACCTGTTGCATTTACATGGCTTAATTCTTTATTGTAAGGCAGTAATAATTCTTTAAAATTATCATAATTCTCTGGCAATTCATCTATCCAAACTTTAGGATTTATTTGTCTGTAAATATCTACATCACAAGGAAATATTACCACAGGAAATTCTAATCCTTTCGATTTATGGATCGTCATTATCTGAACCGCATTCGCACTCTCTGGTGCCACAATACTTAAACTATTTTTTTTGAGCTCCCAGAACTCTAAAAACGCAGCAATATCAATATTTTTTCTTTGTTGCTCTAAAACAACGTCTAGAAAAAATTGTATGTACGCATCTGAAGAATTCATCAAATTAAAACTCCTTATAATTTCTTCAATTTTCTCATAAAATAGTAGTTGATGAAAATTGGAAATCTCAAATGAAATTCCGTATTTTTTTAAAGCTTCAAAAATAGTTTGATTGTCTGTTTTTGCGAACTCTTTAAAAAAGGTATGTTTTGAATTTTTAATTTGTAGATGGTCTTGCAAAAAATAAAGCATCTCAAACCGAGTTTCCTCATCATTCGGATTTTGTAAAACTTTTAAAACATCTACAATAAAGCAAACTTTAGTACTATTTTGCAATAGCAAAGTTTCTGATGAAATAATATCAATTCCGTTTTCTGACAAGTAATTTGCAATCGCAACACCATCGGCTCTTTTTCTTGTGAGAATACAGATTTCACCCAAAGAAAAGTCGTTTTTTAATTCGATTATTTTCGCTAAAACTTTCTTCGGATATTTTATTTTTTCATCCTCCTTTTCATCTTCCTTTTCAAGAAATGAAAGTGAAACAAAGCCTCCTTTCTTAGTGTTTTCTAGTTGATTATTTCCTTCTAAAAATAAGTTTTTGTAAGATTTATTTTGAAGAAAATTGGCCGTATGTTTAAAAAACGAATTATTAAAATTAATAACTTCGGCATAACTTCTAAAATTGGTTTCTAAATTTTTAATTTCTTTGTGTATCGCAAAAGGGTTTTCTAGATCAGAACCCAAATCTATAAACTGCTCTGCTTTACCTCCACGCCATCTGTAAATTGCTTGTTTTCCGTCACCAACCAAGAGCAAATTACCATTTTCTTGCGCCAAAGCATTGTCAATTAACGGAATTAAATTTTGCCATTGCAATACAGATGTGTCTTGCATTTCATCAATAAAATAATGCTGAAAACGTTGCCCAATTCTCTCATAAATAAAAGGCGCTGGTTGCTCTTTTATATTGTCTGAAATTAATTGATTAAACTCTGCATTTAATCTAATATTATTTTCTTCCTTAATATTCTCTAACTCAAGGTTAATATTATTTAAAACCGCTAAAGGAATGATATTTTTTAAGGTTAGTTTATTCATTAAAAACTTACTATAAATTCCTTTCGATTTTTCAAATAAACTTATAATTTCGGGTACAATGCCTTCTATACTTTGTGCCACCGAACTTGAGGTAGATTTTGAATAATATTGATGCTGATCAATGGCTTTTTGAACCGTTTCACTTCTTATTAAATACGTAAAATCAAATCCTTTAGCATTAATATCTGCAAAGAATTTAGGTATGGTTGCCCGCATAAAATCCTTATGTTCAATATCATGACTAGCAATTAACCCCAAACAATCTTCGCCAACTTTTTTAAAATCGGTTTTTAATTCCTTTTGATGGATAAATAACTTAGACTTTAGATTCGTAAAATCATCTAATTTTTTAGTAGAAAGTTCTCTAAAATATTTAATATCATCTTCGTTTAAAAGTACTTTAGCAAACTCATTTAAATCTCTAGAAATATCCCAAGATTTATCATCATCTATTTTATCTAAAGAATAATCTATCAGTAATTTTGTGAGTTTGTTATCGGTTCCTATTTTAGAAATTAAAATATCTACCGCTTGATTTAATAATGAAATAGCATCCATTTCTAACTCAAAATTGAGTGGTAATCCTAAATCATACGCAAAACTTTTGATAATTTTATGGGTAAAACTATCAATTGTAGTAATTGAAAATGCCGAATAATTTTGTAAAATTGCATGTAATATTTTCTGACTTCTTTCTTGAATTAAATCCTTATCAACCTTAATTTCTTGCAAAATAATATTAAGTAATTCATTTTCTTTTCCTTCGGAAAAATCTTCTAAGCTAGACAATACACGCTCTTTCATTTCACCAGCCGCCTTGTTGGTAAAAGTGATTGCTAATACTTTCTGAAATGCAAAAACATTATTAGAATTTAATAATACCTTTAAATATTCTTTGACAAGCGTAAATGTTTTTCCACTTCCGGCAGAAGCGTTGTATACTTGAAAAGTTGAGAGTTGTTGCACAGCGTTTTTTTTAAGACACGAATTGCACGAATTTACACAAATAAACTTAAAATTTAGTCTGAGTTTTCATCAAAAATATTTACACAGCGATTTGTATTTATAAAAATTTCACAAAGACGCGCATTCGCAAAAAAAAACAAGCATTTTTTTTCCCTTTGGGGAAATTAAAATCCCATCCTAACCTTCCCAAAGGGAAGGAACAATTGAGGAATGGTTGAAAAAAAACTATTTCTAGAATAAAAAAGAGCGCAAAAAATTAACACACGAGTGCTTTCCCCTTTGGGGAAATTAAAAAGGACTATTACCCAAGCCCTACATCCAAAGACATCATCACAATAAAACCACCAATAAAACCAAGCGTAGCAATATCTGTATATTTATCTCTTTGCGTTTCTGGGATTACTTCTTCTACCACTACAAAAATCATCGCACCTGCTGCAAAAGCCAAAGCATACGGTAAAATTGGAGTAAAAAAGGAAACTGCTAAAGCTCCTAAAACTGCAGCAATCGGCTCTACAACAGCAGACAATTGACCGTACCAAAAACTTTTTAACCTGCTAACTCCTTGTCTACGAAGTGGCATCGATACTGCAAAACCTTCTGGAAAATTCTGAATTCCGATTCCGATTGCCAAAGAAATTGCCGCAATAATCATTTCTGTTTGCTCCACCCCAACTAAAGTAGAAGCTGCACCAAAAAGAACACCAACAGCCAAACCCTCAGGAATATTATGAAGTGTAATTGCAAGCACTAAAAGCGTTGTTTTATGCCATTCTGTTTTAACACCTTCTGCTTCATCGATTTTAAAATTGATATGTAAATGGGGTAAAATTTTATCCATTCCGAAAAGTGATAACGCTCCTAAACCAAAACCAATTGCCGCTGGTAAAACTTTCACAAAACCTTCTCCAGGACTGTTATCAATGGCTGGCGCAAGTAAACTCCAGAAACTTGCAGCTACCATAACACCTCCCGTAAACCCTAACATTCCGTCTAAAACTGCTCTGTTGGCTTTTTTAAAAAAGAAAACCAAAGCGGCACCTGCAGCAGTTAATCCCCATGTAAAAAGCGACGCAAATAATGCTGCCCAAATAGGGTTATCTTTGGCATATTCTACCAATTGATTAAATATATTCATCTTACTTTATATATAAATTGTTTGCTATTTTATTGGATATTGATAATTCTCTATGTGCTATCTTAATCAACATCGAATTATCAAAAGGTTCTTTACCAATTACATGAATCTCCTGGCCTAGCGCAATTTCTTGTTTGTCTAAAAATTGTAGAAATTCTGATGATGAATCATGAACACCAATGCAAATTCCGCTTTCCTTAATTTTTAAGGTTGATAATAATCTTTTTTCAATTTGATTATAATCGCCATTTTTATCGGGAATAGGATCTCCATGAGGATCTCTTTCAGGGAAACCCAAAAAAGCATCTAACTGATTAATTAATTTTGGAGATTTTATATGTTCTAATTGCTCTGCAACTTCATGTACTTCATCCCAAGAAAAATTTAATTTTTCAACTAAAAAAACTTCCCAAAGCCGATGTTTACGAACCACATTTGCTGCCGTTTTTTTTCCTAATTTCGTTAAAGTGACTCCTTTATATTTTTTATAAATTAAAACTTTTTTATCAGATAATTTTTTAATCATATCTGTTACGGAAGAAGCTTTCGTTTCTAATTTTTCTGCAATCGCATTGGTGTTAATTACTTTATTCGTTTCTAACTCTAAATGATAAACGGCTTTTAAATAATTCTCTTCAGAAAATGTAAACATTTGTGCGTATTTAGTGCTACAAAGATATACTTTTTATTTTTATAAAAATATATTTTTAGTCTAGTCTAAAAATAATATTATATTTGTCAAAAATAATATTTAATAGCATGAAAATACTCTTCAAATTTATCTGTTTTTTATTTTTAGGAATTGCATCAATATATGGACAAACAAATAGCATTGCTGGTAAAATAACATCGAATGGACAGGTGATACCTTTTGTAAATGTATATTTACAAAACACTTCATTAGGCACTGCAACCAATGAAAATGGTTTTTTTGAGTTGAAAAATATTCCAAACGGAAAGTACATCCTTATTTTAAGCAGCGTTGGTTTTAACTCGCAGAAAATGATAATTTCATTTTCTGGAGGTGAAAAATTAATAAAAAACTTTATTCTAGATGAAAACAGTGCTCTAGAAGAGATTGTGATTTCAGGAACTTTAAGACCTGTAATAAAATCTAACAGTCCGGTTCCTGTTGAAGTATATCGTGAAACATTTTTTAAGAAAAATCCTACACCTTCTATTTTTGAATCTTTGCAAAATATAAATGGAATTCGTCCACAATTAAATTGTAATGTTTGCAACACAGGAGACATTCATATTAATGGTTTAGAAGGCCCTTATACTTTTGTTTTAATTGATGGAATGCCCATTGTTAGTGGACTTTCTACAGTATATGGATTAACAGGAATTCCGCAATCGTTAATAGAAAGGGTAGAAATTGTAAAAGGTCCTGCTTCTACTTTATATGGGTCTGAAGCTGTTGGTGGCATCATCAATATCATCACTAAAAAACCTAGCAATACCCCCATTTTATCTACGGATGTGATGACTAGCTCATGGGGTGAAGTAAATACAGATATTGGTTTACGCTATAAAGCTTCAGAAAAAGTTCAAGGTCTGTTAGGTATTAATTATTTTAACTTTCAAAATAGAATTGATAATAACAACGATAATTTTACAGATTTAACGCTTCAAAATAGAATTTCCATTTTTAATAAGATTAACATTAAAAGAAAAAACAATAAAGTTTTTAATATTGCTACTAGATATATGTATGAAGATCGTTGGGGAGGAGAAATGGAATGGCAACGACAATTTAGAGGAACAGATCAAATTTATGGAGAGAGTATTTACACCAATAGATGGGAAACTTTTGGAACTTATGAGTTACCAACATTTGAAGATATTAGTTTTCAGTTTAGCGCAAACGGCCATTATCAAGATTCTTTTTATGGAAAAGATGCATACGATGCGACACAGTTAATTGGTTTCGGACAATTTGTTTATAACAAAAAAATTGCAAAAAAACACGATTTTCTTTTAGGTGTAGCCTATCGATATACGTTTTATGATGATAGCACCTTTGCTACTTTAGATGAAAATGGAACGGCGAACAAACCTGCAATATCTCATTTACCAGGTATTTTTTTACAAGACGAAATTGCTCTGAACAATCAAAATAAATTATTATTAGGAACACGATGGGATTACAATAGTTTGCATGGAAATATTTTTTCACCAAGGATTAATTACAAATGGAATTCTAAAGATAATTCAGATATTTTTAGAATTAGCATTGGTAACGGGTTTAGAGTTGCCAACGTTTTCACAGAAGACCATGCAGCCTTAACAGGCGCAAGAGAAGTTGAATTTGATGGTGAATTACAGCCAGAGACTTCTTGGAATGCGAATATAAATTATGTAAAAAAAATAACTACAGAAAATTTTTATGTAACCTTAGATGCAAGTGCTTTTTATACCTATTTCGAGAATCGTATTTTACCCGATTATGAAACAGACACAAACAAAATTATCTATGCCAATTTAAATGGCTTTTCAGTTTCTAAAGGACTATCTTTAAATACAGATATTATCTTTACAAACGGACTGACCATAAACGCCGGCGCTACTTTAATGGACGTTTCTATTACTGAAAATAGCATAAAAACAAGACAAATATTAACGGAAAGCTTTAGCGGCGTTTGGTCTATTTCTTATAAGTTTACTAATAATTTTTCTATGGATTATACAGGCAACGTATACGGGCCCATGCGATTGCCTCTTTTAGGAGAAAATGACCCAAGAGCGGCAAACTCACCTTGGTTTAGTATTCAGAATATTCAATTTACAAAAAAGTTTACGAAGAGTTGGGAAGTTTATGGCGGTATCAAAAACATTTTAAACTTTACACCACCTGCAAATAGTATTAATGGAGCCGACAATCCTTTTGATATTGGAATAGACACACAACAAAACCCCGAATTAGCTTTTGATCCCAGCTATATGTTTGCCTCCAACCAAGGAATTAGAGCTTTTTTAGGAATCAGATATACCCTATTTTAGATAAAAAAATCGAAGCTGCCATTCTTTTTTTCAATTTTCAGCAATTTTTTCGCAATCGGGAAAAAACTTATTGAAATTTTTCTTTTTTTAATTAGAAAAGCTACATCAACAAAAAACTAGAACATTTTTTCTATTGTAAAGATTGATGAAAAATTTAATTTGTAATGAAACAAAATAAATTTAAATACAAGGAAATCATTCGTATTTTAAAATGAAGCACTGTAATTTATTAAAATAATTGAAGAAAAGGAAATTGGTCTTCTAGGTGAGAAAATTATATAAGTCTTGAGGCATTAAAACAGAAAATAAAGAATTGCTAAAAGACTTTATAAATACTAGCATTAGTGTAATACTGCTACCATCTTAAATTCAAAATTCTTGATTTAATTAATAGCATAAACAAGGAAAACACAAACTATATTAAATAAAACCCCGAAAACGACTAATTAACTAATTAACGAACTAATGTTTCACATTCCACAATCTACGCCTACCATTTTCCCCACCTAAATTGAAGCGATATACAATACCTACAGAAACAAATTGATGCGAAGGTTGACTTTCAACTCCTGCATAATTAAATCTTTGCATTAATTCACCAGTTAACCCAAATCGTCGATAAACCCAGAGTGTTCCACCAACTCCCAAATTTAAGGTTGTAGCAGTATTACCCCGAGCACTGATTAAACTTCCTCCTAATAAGACATAAGGAGAAATTATATTTTCTGAAGTTCCAAAATCATATCTTGCTGCCCATTGAACTTGAACGTCGTCTCTAAACGTATCTATTTCGTATCTAGGAGATTCCTGTAACGCTATACCAAACGAACCAGATATAGTCAGGTTTTTAGCAACATATCTTGCAACAGTAAAATGCGGAAGCATTTCTACCCACCTGTAGCCGACTGCGGAAGAAGGAGTACCATATTTGGGATTATAATTTAAAATCCCACCGCCAATACTTACCGCCCATTTATTGTTGTTATCTTGACCTTGTATCATGATTGTCAAAAACAAGAAAAGAGCGAAAATATATTCCTTTTTTAAATTTTTCATATGGGGAATGGTAAATAATTGCATTCTATTTTTTTTACAAATATATCGTTTTATTAAAAAAAAAAAAGATAATAACACACTTTTTCTACTGAATGTCATAATTTTAAATTAAAAAAAAATAAAACTACTAAAAGCCCCTTGGCCCTCGCCTACTATTTATCCTGCTAAAATTGTATACAATACCTCCAGATCCATACACATGAGAGGGTTGAGCGCTGTCTCCAGAAAAATGATACTTATAGATTAACTGAGCATTTAAACCAAATCTTTGCGTAATCCAAAATGTGCCACCTGCACCAAAGTTTACCGTTGGTCGAATATTCTTAGCATCAACGATACTTGCACCTACTAAAACATAAGGAGAAAGTCTCTTAAAAAAGAAAGGAGAAAATACATTTTCTGCGGTACCAAAGTCATATCTCATTTCACCATCAAAGGTTGAATATTTTTTAATAGGGTCTATAGTTGTTGAAAATGATCCGGCAATAATTATATTTTTGAACACATACCTTGCAATCGATATTCTTGGAACTTGAGGGGAATATCGATATCCCACAGATGAGAAATCTTTTTCAGCGTAAATTACTGCTCCAGATCCTATACTTACGGCCCATTTATGATCTCTATCCTGACTTTGAAGCACTGCTATTGAGAAAATAAATGAAACAAAAAAACAAGTTTTTTTGAGATTATTCATAATTAGCTTTTTTTTACAAATATATTAAACTATCCATAAAAACCTCACGATTGACCTTTTAATTTAAATTTACAACTTAAATAGCAACTATTTAATAATAAGCCAAGAACATTACAAATA